>CAUZQF010000302.1:0-3231 GCA_963581905.1 Dehalococcoidia bacterium | reverse complement strand
GTGAGCCTCACGATCTTTTTTGTACTTCGCAAATAATGTTGGATTACCGGGTGGCTGCGACCGACAGCCTGGTTGCGTCAGAGCAAAGCGAAACCGTTGTTTTCCAAAGGCGTCTTCGCCTGGTAGCCGTTTCGCCAATGCTAACGATGGCTCTTTCCTCCCCAGGCACATCAGGGGCGGCCTCTTTCATCTGGATTTTGAGAGTTTTGACGTACAACCTGTATGAATATCCAGACAGCGTTGGTAGGAAGCGAAGAGTGTGGGCGACGCACCCTGACAAAAGGATGTGGGAAGATGGCTGACGACAAAAAGAAGAAGAGCACGCAGGTCGGCGCCGGGCTCGCTCTCGGCGTTGGCGTAGGCTTAGCCGTCGGCAATGCCGTGGGCAACGTAGAGGCGGGGTTAGCGATTGGCATTGCGATAGGCTTGGGCGGGGGGGTGTGTACTGGAACACGATAGACCAGTGGCGGGCAACGAATCGGACTAATAACGCGGTCTTTTCTGGAGTCATCGCTCTGGCAGTTGCTCTGATTGTGGGCCTTATGATCTATTTTTAGTACGCAGGGGATACTCGATTGCTGGGCGGCGACAGTCGCTAGTTTGGTCACCCCAGGGCGAAGCGAGACCGTCGTCCGATAAGAGTGTGTTCTCTCAGCCGGTGCTTCGCCAATACCGATATTTCCTGCTCTCCCTCTCAAGCTCACCACAGACCGCCTCTTTCAAGCGGCGCAACTGACTTAGGCCAGCACCGGTGGAGTCATGCTGAATTCCAACACCTGCTCGCACCAGTGGGCGGCGGTTATAAGCGAACGCTCTTCAAAGTGCGATGAAGCCAACTGAATTCCCAACGGGAGACCACTGGTACTTAGGCCGGAAGGAAGCGTAATCGTCGGGAAGCCAGCAGCCGTCCAGGGCGCCTGAAACATGGAATCACCCGTCGTCGTCAGGCCCTTGGGAGCAGGCGTTGGCGTCGATGGCGACAGGAACACGTCAAAGCCTTTCATTGCATTTGCCATGTCCAACCGGAATTGTCGTCGGATGTGATCAGCTTCCAAATAGCCCACCGCCGTGACGGGTATGCCTCTTTCTATAGAAGACCTGATGATAGGAGAGTAGTCGTCGGGACGGGCGGCAAAGTTAACGCTGTGCACGTTTGCGGCCTCCGCCGAGCCTATGGTTCCACGAGCCTCCATGAGGGCATCGAAACTTGTCGGCACTTCGACCACCTCTACAGATGCACCAGCGTTACTCAGCCGCTTCACGATATCCTGGGTATGGCTCCAGACTTCATCATCGGATCGCTCTTGGAAGTACTGCCTGAGCACACCAATTCGCGGTGGCGACTGCTGAGCGCCAATGGCATGGTGATAGTCCGTTGACGGGCGGTCAGCAGAGTACAGGTCGTTTTCGTCGTATCCCACCAGCGCGTTTAGCATCAACGCTGCGTCCTCAACCGACCGGGTGAAGGTGCCAACGGTGTCCAGGGTCCAGGACAGCGGGTAAACGCCGTGCTTGCTGATAAGCCCGAAGGTCGGCTTCAGACCGACCACTCCGTTGTAGGACGCTGGCCTCAGCACAGAGCCTCCTGTCTGAGTGCCCAGCGCTGCTGGAAACATCCGCGCTGCTGTGCCGGCAGCTGAGCCACTGCTTGAGCCGCCAGGGGTGTGTTCAGTATTCCAGGCATTTAGAGTGGGAGAAGGGTCACCGCTGGCGAACTGGGTAGTCATGGTCTTGCCCATTATTATCGCGCCAGCCTTTTTCAGCCGCGCAACGACGGTGGCGTCGTAGTCGGGAACGAAGTCCGCATAGATTGGCGAGCAGCAGGTTGTCTTTACGCCCTCTGTATAGATGATGTCTTTTATGCCCACGGGGATTCCATGCAGTGGGCCGAGAGGTCCGCTCTGAGCCAGCTCTCTCTCGCTCTGCCGTGCCGCTTCCAGAGCATCATCAGGATCAAGGGTGACCCAAACGTTCAGCTTCGGCTCAAGGGCTTCGACTCTTTTCAGAAGAGACTCCATTAGCTGCACGGGTGATAACGCGCCTTTCCTTATCTGTCCTGCTAGCTGGGTTATCGTAAGGCCGAAGAGTTCGTTCATGGTGCAATCCTCACTTCAGGAATTTTTAAATTTTTAAATATAGGTGTTCGGTGGGAGCCGGGAGGTTTGTTAATAGGCCCGCTCTAGTCAATTTGTCTTCCAACCTCGGTTAGGCCAAGACTCGCGATAGCCATCATCGCACGAAGTGCCGAACTTAGTCACTGTGCACTGGCGATGTTGGCGCGGGAATGTCGGACACGGACGACTTTGCGGTCTCGATAGATACGCAATCTACGAGCTTGTCTCTGATACACTCCCCAAATACAAAATAGTATGCCGAAGTCTGCTCCGGCGTGCCTTCTTAAGGGAGTTCTGAGTCAATGACGAGTTCATGGCTACCACCAGCGAAGCAAAACCTCTTCCAGGCGATTAGGGCCAAGCGCACGGAGGTCCAGGAACAGGGAATGAAATTGCTTGACCTCTCCATCGGCGAGCCTCGCGGCCCGGCACTGCTCAGTGCGAGAAAGGCTGCTGCGACGGCCATCATGAGCGACAAAGAGGAGATGCACCAGTACCAGTACAACGCCAGCCCTGGAGTACCAGGATTCGCCAAGATGTTCGTTGAGTTCTGTACCGGGGGCAATGTCGATTCGGAGGCCGTGGCGTTCTTGCCTATTTCGGGCATAAAGCGAATGCTGGGTCTGGCGCCGTTGGCGTGCGGATGCTGGCGTGTGCCACTCACTGTTGCCACAATGACCGAGCCGGGCTACCCTTTCCCGACGGACTGGTGCGACTACCTGAATGTCAGCCAGTATGCTCTGCCTCTCAACCAAGAGAACACCTTCAGGTTCCAGCCAGAAGACATATCTGAAGAGACCCGTCTTCTCATGTTGAACTATCCTCACAACCCCACGGGAAGGGTGGTTGACCGCAGGTGGTGGGAGGAGCTCTGCGAATACTGCAGCAGCCATGGCATCCGTATCTTCAATGACGCGGCATACGCCACACTGGCCTACACGGAAGAAAACTGCACGCTGGCAGAGGTGGCTACGGGCTTCCCAGACCTTTCCTGGATCGAAGCCTTTTCTGCCTCCAAGGTCATCGGAAATGGCACAGGCTGGCAGATTGGCGCCATGGTTGGCTCTGCGGATTTCATAGGCGATATAGGCAGCGTCAAGGGCAACACGGATGAGGG
>CAUZQF010000301.1:0-3241 GCA_963581905.1 Dehalococcoidia bacterium | reverse complement strand
AACTCACGAATTCCTCATACTTTCCTCTGACCACTCACGCAATCCTCATGCCGAATGAAGGATATTAAGGCTGTCGGAGAGACTTTGGACCTACTAGCCAATTGGGGGGTAGCCCCCGGTTCGAAGGGCAGGCAACACCCGGTTCGAAGGGCAGGCAACACCCGGTTCGAACCGGGTATGGACCTTAGTCTCTCCCGGCTATTACCTCGCCTGATAAGCTACCCGCTTCGCCTTCTTCCAACCCACTGCTATAATCCTGTTTTTCGAATAATTGGCCGTACGGTGCTGCAACGACAGCATCTCCAATCAGAACGAGAACGACAGGGGCAACGAAATGCGATTGGAAGGAAAGGTTGCGCTGATCACCGGCGCGGCGGCAGGCATATGGGGGCAGACCATGGGCTTCGGTGGAGCCAGCGCCTGGCTGTTTGCCCAAGAGGGTGCGAAGGTAGTGTTGGCGGACATCAACGACGACCTCGGTGAGCAGACCGCCAGCCAGCTACGCGAAAACGGCTTCTACGCCACTTACGTTCACCTGGACGTGACCGTCGAGCAGGACTGGATCAACGCCATGGATGCCACCGTTGGCACTTACGGTAAGCTGGATGTGCTGGTCAACAACGCCGGCACCGGTGTCCGCGCCACCGTATTGGAGACCACCGAGGACATATGGGACGCCCAGATGCATGTGCACGCCAAGGGCATGTTTCTTGGCACCAAGCACGCCATCCCAGAGATGCGAAATGCCGGCGGCGGCTCCATCATCAACATCTCCTCTATTTACGGAATAGTAGGCAGCCCTACTAGCACCGCCTACCACGCAGCCAAAGGCGCATCCAGGCTATTTACCAAGGCAGCCGCCATTCAGTATGCAGGGGAAAACATCCGGGTGAACTCGGTCCATCCCGGCTACGCCGACACTCCCATGACCAAGCAGTCCTTTGCTGACCCGGAGCGGCTTCAGTGGCTTATCGGCAGGACTCCGATGGGTCGCCTGGGAACGGCTGAAGACATCGCTAACGGCGTCCTCTACCTGGCGTCCAACGAGTCGAAGTGGGTCACAGGCTCAGAGTTGGTCATCGACGGCGGCGCAACCGCCCAATGATTTTTGTGTTTTGTATAATGGGCCAAGGGATACTGCCTAGCGATAGGATTATTTCGGCGTAACTAGTTTGGTTGCACGGCGGCGAGGCCGCCAAAGACAAAGCGATGTAGTATAGCGACGGAAATATTTCAGAAAATGCGGAAAAACACTTCCTGCATCCATGCTGCATCGGCATGGCAATAATTCAAAAAAACTAACGGTTTGCTCACTTTATTTCACCGTTGTCACCTGGATATCTCCGATTGTTGACCTTCTATACACCCGGCTTTCCCCATTGGGATGATTAGATGGAGTTACCTTAAATTTGGAGGTAGCTCGGTGAGGGCTTCCATCGTTGCCCCTAAACATACCGGCATGAGCTTCGGCGCACTGGTGTTCAGCTTCTTCACACTTATGATGATCAACGCCATCATCATCCTGCCAATTGGCCTTATTATTCAAGACTTCTTCAGGAACCTCGGCTAATCGCCCATGTGAGCCAGTCAAGCAGCGATTCCTAACTTAATTTAGGAATTAGGTTTCGCTACTTGCTAACAGATCGTCACAATTAGACCACTTTAACGCTCTCGCAGAGCAGCCACATCACCCGCCACCATGTTCCTGTCCATATCGCTATCCCACCTAAATAGCCCAGGCTGTTATCATCTATTACCAAGACGATGATTATTGATTTCCATACCCACATCTTCCCGCCAACCTTCGATACTGACAGGGCTCGGTTTGTCGAAACCGACGCTACTTTCGGTGCGCTTTACGCCGATCCCAAGGCACGCATCTCCACAGCGGAAGACATGATTGAGGTAATGGACAAAGATGGCGTGGGCCAGTCGGTGATTATGGGCATCGGGTGGGCCGATAGCGGCGTGGCCCGCGAGGCAAACGACTACATCATCGACGCCGTAAGCCGCTTCCCGGACAGGCTGGTGGGCTTTGCCGGAGTGAACCCCGCTTGGGGAGCCGACGCCGTCGGCGAGATCAATCGCTGCGCCGACGCTGGCCTGCGCGGAGTTGGCGAGCTTCACTCAGACTCCCAGGGCTTCGACCTTGGCGACCAGCGGAGCATGACGCCCTTGATGGAAGCAGTTGAAGCCCGAGGCCTCATTATCACGACGCACTCTTCGGAGCCTGTCGGACATGTCTACCAGGGTAAGGGCATGACAAGGCCGGAGGTGCTCTGGCAGTTCATCCGGAATTTTCCAGAGGCTACAGTCGTATGCGCTCACTGGGGTGGCGGTCTGCCCTTCTATGCCCTGATGCCAGAGGTAAGAGAGTCGTTAAGCAACGTTTACTTCGACACCGCTGCATCGCCCTTCCTGTACACGCCTGACGTGTTCCAGACGGTGGCGCAACTGGTTGGCGCAGACAAGATACTGATGGGCAGCGATTACGGCCTGCTCAGGCCTTCGAGGCTCATCAAACAGGTGCAGGAGTCATCCCTGACGACTGAGGACAAGGAGGCAATTCTTGGCGGCAACGCCGAACGATTGCTGGGGAATTCAGGCTGACGGACGGGTGCTAGTCCTCTTTGGGACGGAATATGCCAAAGGAGCTGGTGTAGCCGTGAAGAAAGGTCGAGCCTCCCACCGGGCCAATCTCACCATTGCAGAAGAAACCAGTTAGCGGCAGGTCGCCGACGATCGCCTTAAACATATCAGTGTCGTGATCGGCACGGCCATACAGGTACTCCCCGCGACCAAGGCACTGGAAAAGCAGCGCACCCGCTTCTTGATGCATCGTCCTGTCCGTCATGTATCGCTCAAGCATGGCATCCAGGTCCAGCGATGACGTCTTGGAGTCTCGCAGGTGGAACTGCACGGTCTGGCCCTCCTTGAGTTGTTCACCAACCGCCAAAACGCCCTTCTGAGCATCCACACCAATAATGTTTCGGATGAGAAAATCACCCTGCTTGGGAGAATCGTTAAACTCATCCATCACTACACCCATGAACAGGGAATTCTGGGCTAATTCGCGGTCCCGCTCTTCCAGATCGGCGAATATCTCCCGGAGGACCTCGAAAGGCGTCTTGCCATCAACCTCGGTGAGAATATTCTTGCGGCACCCGGTTACCTGCATAGGTTCGCCGATGGGCCTGCAACCCTGCGCCACCACGGTATCCACAGCAATGTTACCGCTTAA
>CAUZQF010000300.1:0-3250 GCA_963581905.1 Dehalococcoidia bacterium | reverse complement strand
TAGTTCTGAGTACTCATCAAACGGGAAGTAAATCTGGGTCGGTGAAGGCAAGTCCTTGTAATAGTCTTCTGTTAGTTCGGTTGCCTGAGGACTCCGGCCCGCAGAGGACGCCTTAATCGCCGACCCGTCCAGAGCGTCTTCTGCCACACGCATGGCATTAACAGCGGTGATTTTGTGCGATATGCCGGTTTTGGGACCACCAGCAAATCGAGGAAGGTTTGCCCTCAGAATGCTACCGTCGTCGAGAACGTGCACTTGAGTTTGGCCGCCGAAAACCTGTATTCCGTCGTAGCTCTCTCGGAAAACGAGATGCGTCAGGCCGCCGTTCCCTGTTCGGAATTCCTGCTCGAGGACCAGGTAGGGGGAGCTTGCCTGACTGCTCGATAAACCTTGAAGGCCTTTCTGTGCGTTCAGGAAATCCCGCGCGACGGCCTCAGATTTTCCCGACCTAGGTCCTTGCAGAACCCCTTCTGAATTTAACAATGGCCGTTGGATGAGTCGGCGAGTAGCTCCGCTTCGTTGGCTTACGCGAATATCAAAATTCTCAAGTGGTGTGCGTTCTATTATTTTCGACATTCAGCCCTTTACATTCAGGTCCAGCGCGGACCGGAGATGCCTTATATGAAAAGATATTTTCGCGAACTTAACATAAGTCGAGGAAATTGTATAGACGGAATCCCTGAAACCAAAAATCATGACTGTTACAACGAGTGAAGCGCGGTGCGATGAGCTAGATGCTATTTAGATAGGCCGGAACCTGTACGCTGGTGTGTCGGTGCTAGTGGAGAGTAGACAGGTCAATGCGCTGCCAACGTGCCTACGGGTGCCTCTATAACTCAGGCGGCAAGGGGCGTTGGAGTCACCAGGTAGCATATATCAATTGCGAAGCTGGGACGCGGGTGGCTTCCGAGGCCGCCTGACACTTGCCCTCGCCATGTTTGCTGAGAGCCTAGAAGCAACTGCCATTGAGAGGGTGCGAACCCAAACCTCTGAGCCCAAGCCCGCTACCCCTCCGGCGCAACCTCTGGCGCGTGCACGAACTGGCCACGGCGCAGCCACAGGTCCACGCTGTGCAGACGCAGGGTAACCACATCTCCAGGCAGGACTGAGTTTGGCAGAGCGGCCCTGACCCTGAACGGGTAGTCCACCATATCCAGCATGGCGATAGGACGGTTGGGCTGGTTCTCTAAGACTGTGGCCGCAAACAGGTCGGACATATCGCCATCCTGAATGCCCAGCTTGAGGTACTTCAGGAACCAGTACCTACGCCGATCCTCCTCTATCCTCGATAGCTCTCGCATCTGCATGTCGGCCCGCTGCGCCACCGACGATATCTCGTCCGTCGAGTAGAGAGGCTGGCCTGTGTTGTTTAGGCTCTGGCTTATCTGCCGTTGCATCACGAGATCCGGGTATCGCCGTAGGGGCGACGTGGCCTGGATGTATGCGGCGACTCCCAGCCCGCCGTGGGGCGCTGGTGTTGTGCTAATTTCGGCAGGAGTGAGTCGATGGATAGTGGAGTACCACCTCAGCGCGCCGTTTCCCAACTCAACGCCTGGTGGAAGGTCGGAACCCAGGTCAGTCAGGTCTGGTGCTGTTTGGGAGCGGTATGCCGCCGGTATCTCCCGCTGTTTGCAGAATTCCGCCATCAGCGAGTTGCACAGGATCATGAACTCGGTCACCATCTGCCGCGACGGCGTGGACCTGGGTATCACTCGAACTGTTGGCCTGCTGTTCTCGTCCACCGATATGTTCATCTCCGAGCGTTCCAGGTTCAGCGCACCTGCCTCTTCTCGGCGGGCCCGTACTGCCTTGGAGATGGTATCCAGATGCGATATAACGGAGTGCCATTGGTGCGACGTATCGGATATCGCGGTATCGGCCTCTTCATAGGACAGGGCGGCGTCGTTACGCACAATGCTCGGCGATAGCGACCAGTCGAGTCGCTCCCCTGCGTCGTCGAACCTGATCGTCAGACTCAAGGCGATTCTCGTCTCGCCCTCATTCAGGCTTCCCTTCGAAGTGGAAACCTCTTTCGGGAGCATAGGCACCTTGCGCTCCGGAATGTACAGCGTTGCCATGCGACGGTCCGCTTCGATGTCCAGCTCGCTGCCGGGCGTAATCAGCGTTCCGGCGTCGGTAATATGGATGCCGACCTTGTATATCCCCGGCGCTTCTACCTCAAGCGAAAGCGCGTCGTCCCTGTCCTCCGTGCCGCTGTCGTCGATGGTCACGGTGGGCACTGATGTCAGTTCCAGTCTGTCAGGCTGGGCCAGTGCCTCGGTGTCGCTGGCTTGGTGGGCCTCTAGGTACGCAGCCTCCGAAAACCCCTCTGGGATGCCGTGCCGCTCCAGCTCAAGGGGCTCGTCGGGCGAGAACACGCCGGTATCGACGAGCAGATCGAAGGCGAGCCGCTGCATGTCGCCGGTAGCTCTTTGCACGCTATCCAGCAGGGACTTGATGACTGGTCCGCGGGTGTAGTTGTCGCCGTGGATGGCGAATCCTCGCAGGTCACGCAACAGCATCTGCTGATGCGGTGATAGGTCAGAGGGCAGTTGGCCGTCAGTCAGAGCCTCAACCAGCACCGCCGCATCATTGGCGTTATTGGCCTCACGCACTCGGCGCTGGCGAATCTCCTCGACAGCAGCTTCTGATCTGGGACTATACACGCCCTTTTCGCTGGTGAAAAAGAGCGTCTCTCGGTCCAGTTGCAGCAGCAAGGCCATACGTTGAGATGCTTCAGCGTTATCGCCCCAGCTTAGCTCCGCCAGGTCCTCCAAGGAGACTGGCCCATCCTCATCACGCACAACCTCCCATAGCTCCTCGATATCTATGGAGCTGGTCAGCGCCTCGGTCTCGGCCTTGAACTTCTCGATGTCAGCGTCGCTGGACGCGATGACACCGGTGGTCAGCACGATTCGCTCCGCCGGTATACGGGCCTCTTTCTTCTGCCTTAGAAGTAGGCGCACCCTGGTCGCTTCTACTTCTAGCACCTTGGCTATGGTTATCTCGCCGCTCAAGCGCGCGGCAACAAGTTCTCCAGATTTCATCGGTTAGTTTGGGGGGCCTCCTGTTTATTCCGAAACCATGTTAACCCAACAAAGGCCGTCCCGTTCGTGCTTACAGGCAAAACCTATGGGAAATCGCCAATGCTAATAGAGGCTAACCCCGTCTCCGTCCCGTGTGGGCCTTGTTAGACTAAAATTATGCATTCTGCGTTAAATACGGATCACATCTGTAGTGGAGGCCAAGC
>CAUZQF010000299.1:0-3257 GCA_963581905.1 Dehalococcoidia bacterium | reverse complement strand
AGTGTTCGCCGTGAATGGCTTTTGGATAATCGAACAGTAGCTTTCGAGTTCGCCCTCACGAGCAAAATCCTCGTCCGTATAGCCCGTCATGTAAAGCACGTTGGTGTGAGGGTGCGTCTCCCTGAATCTCTCAACTAGTTCTCTGCCACCCATCATGGGCATCACAAGATCCGTGATCAGGATGTCGAAGTGATTTTCCGAATGTTTTGACAAGAGTTCTAAAGCTTCTTTGCCATTGGTAGCGTCTTCAACCGAATAACCTTGATTACCAAGTATCTTAGTGGCCACACGACGGACTATTGGTTCCTCTTCCACAAGAAGGATCGACTCATTGCCTTCTGGCGTGACCATATATTGTCAACCAGCCGTCGTATTTTCAGCTATCCCATCAACAGCGGGTAGGTAAACGGTAAATGTAGTCCCCTGGCCTAATGCGCTTTTTTACGGCGATGTATCCACCACTTTGAGCGACAATTCCGTGACTCATCGAAAGACCTAGGCCGGTTCCCTTGCCCAACTCCTTTGACGTATAGAAGGGCTCGAACATATGGGACAACACCTCGTGAGGTATGCCGGCTCCGTTGTCGGATACTGTGAAAGTGACATATGATCCGACGTTTAGACCAGGCTGAGAACTGGCAGCGGATTCATCAATGTACACATCGGCCGTTGCCAAAACTACATTACCACCGCCGGACATTGCATCACGGCTGTTGACAACCATATTCATGACGACTTGTTCAATTTGGGCGCGATCCACCATGACGCTGGACAGATTCGGCGACAATCTCATCTGGATATAAATATGTTGCCCTATCATGGGAACCAACATGTTCTCGAGACCTGATATCAGATCGTTTAGGTTTGTTACCTCCGGATTGAAAATTTGGCGCCTTGAAAAAGCCAAAAGCTGCTTGGTTAGGCCAGCGGACCTCTCTCCAGCCTTGCGAATTTCATCAATATATGCCTTAACAGGTTTCCCTTTATCAATATCGGTGGCCGCCAACTGAGTATGTTGTTATAGTCGTGGGCCACTCCGCCAGCCAAGGTACCAACCGCTTCCAGTTTCTGTGATTGTATGAACTGCTCCTGGAGTTGCTTGCGCTCTGTCATCTCCTGCGTCAATTGCTCATTAGCGGTTTGGAGTCCTGTCTTCTGTTTGTTAATAGTCTTCCAACCTTTCCAAACAATGGACACCAAGCTGCCGTATAGGAGTAGAAATCCTACAGCAATCGAAAAGGTGACTAGTCTTTGCAAGGAGGCTATGCGGTCGCAGTCGGTTGATAATACTGATATATTTCGAACGCACCCTGGGGCTCATCTGAGCCATCGAATATGATTGGTGAATATATTTCCATCAGGGTGCCGAGAAATTGGTTACGTTCGTTTTCTGCGCCATCCGGCACCTCAATCTCAAATGAGACACCCCCAGCAAGTGCCTCTCTTAGATGTTCCTGAATCGGGAACGTTTCGCCAACGCCGGAAGCCTCGTCAGAATAAATGACGGTTCCATCCTTCGACCACACTTTTATACGTGCAACACGTTCGGTCTTGCCAGTAATTATGTTTTCTACGAAGTGGTGGAACTCATCGTATCGCTCTCCCGTCATGGGCTTTTCAAGATCTTCAGCGTCCATAACAGTCAGCAAGTGCCTCGCAGTGACTCCTACGACTTCATTTTCAGGTCACTAATTGCATCGTCACGTATTGCGTTCGACAAAACTGCCGCAAGCACAATACCAATGACGATAAAGACTACGACACTCGTGAGCGAAAACTGAACTAGTAGGTTCTCTCTTAAGTGTTTCACTATTTCAACCTTATTTCATACCAACCGGAACCGTTGACCCATAAACATCGCACTAACGGTGCTTCACCGACTAGCCCGCAACACAATCTGCCTATCCCTCTGAACATGACATATACATAATATGAACCACTCAAACTCTTGAGCTTCCCTTGTTTGACTAGTGCTAAACACACGTTTGTAGGTAATAAAAGTACTCTGGTTTTTTGGCGGTATCTTTATGTTCAGGAAAAGAATGGAAAGCTGACATCCCTGCGGCGCAATGAGGCCAGAGATAATAGCGCTGTGAGCATGTGGTCCGCTCCATCGCTTCAAACCAACATGACCCGCTTGCCCAACCACTGAATCCTCCATATAATGCCGCGTATCTGTCAGCATCTACCATCGGACAAACTCTGACTTTAATACCACTCAAATGAGGAATACAACATGGAAATTGGCGTAGGATTAGACGCATCACTAGGTCTTAATTGGGATGATCAGGCTCAGATCTCTAAGGAAGCAGCTCAACTGGGTTACACCAGTATCTGGACTCCAGAAAGTACCGGGCAGGACTCCTATCAGCTCTGCCTACAACGATGGGCGGCAACACGAGAAGTCGTACCGGAAGGCCTAACAACGGGCATCTCCGTATCGCCAGTGATGCACCGAACTCCTATCGCATTCGCCATGGCTGGCGGCACCGTCAGCGACATCACCGGCGGCAAGTTCATCATGGGCCTAGGTTCCGGAGGCGCGTACCGACCCAGGACACGGCAGGCGCTGGGTATGCCCAAGCTGTCGGCGCTGGCGCTTATGCGAGACTACGTGACTGTAGCCCGAGCGCTGGTGAACGGCGAACAGGTGGACTACGAGGGCGAGACGGTGAGCCTAAAGGGGGCAAAGCTGGCTATTAACCCGCCTCCCAAGACGCCGGTCTACCTGGGAGCATTAGGTCCGAAAATGCTGACGATGGCAGGCGAACTAGCGGACGGCGCTTGCCTGAACTGGTGCAGCCCCGAGCAGATCGCCTGGAGTCGAGAGCGCATCAACGAGGGTGCAGCCAAGGCCGGTCGCGATCCTTCGGAGATCAAGATGGCTCAGTACATTCGGGTGTGCATCGACGAGGACGAGGACGTCGCTCGCATCGCGTTCGCCAAGGCAACGATGGGCTATGCCCTGGGCTCTACGGTGCCCACAGACCGCGAACGGCAGTTGGGCTACAGGGCCCACTTCGAGCGCATGGGCTTTGAGAAGGAGCTGGGTGAGCTAGACGACATGCGGCGGGCAGGCGCATCGAACGACGATGTGGCCGACGCCTTTCCTACGGCCCTGCTAAAGACAGTAGGCTACTATGGCACACCTGCCGGCGCGGCCAGCGAGTTCAAGCGCATCGCTCAGGGCCTGGACATAGCCATGGTCCGAGTTGTCGCCGCGAGGCCTGGCATCAGTTCTGTACGAGCCGTCATGG
>CAUZQF010000298.1:0-3257 GCA_963581905.1 Dehalococcoidia bacterium | reverse complement strand
CCCGTAAAACAGAGTCCACACCCTACACGTTTAACCGTTTAGTTTCTGGGTGTTACTTGCGGGACCTGCTGGCTGACCTGGCTAGGCTCTTCCTTGAGGCTGACGCCTTGGGTCGGCTGGAAGCTGAAGCCTTAGGCCTGCTAGGTGCAGATGCCTTCGGCAGGCTAGGAGCTGACGCGGCAGGTCGGCTTACTGGTCGTGGTGCAGACCTTACTGGTGTTTGATCACCGGCATATACCTCATCGGGGTGGTTGCCCCAGTAGTTCTGAAGTCCGGTCTTGCTTCCAAGGTGGTACACAACCTGGTCGGCTGGAGCGTTAAGCAACCAGCGTGGCCTGGCCTTGATCTTGGATATGTTGGACAGAATTTTCTGGGTCTCGACTTCCTCGTCGGCCAGAGAGCGCATGCTCTCGACGCGGCCCAGCACATTCTTGATCTCTTTCAAGGCATGGCGACGAAGCTCGGTGGACTCGCGCTTGGCGATGTCGTGTGAGCCTTCGATGATCGACTGGGCCTTTTTCTGGGCCTCGGCGATGATCTGCTGTCGCTGGCAGTCTGCCTGATCTCGGCGCTCCTTAGCCTTGCGGAGCTCCTCCTCCGCATACTGCCTGTTCTTGTCGGCCTCCAACTTGGCATTCTTGGTCCCCTGAAGCTCAAGCCTCGGTGTGCATTCGGGCACACAGCAGCTGGGTTGTGCGGATGGCTTCCATCTGCGTCTGCTCTCGGGCTGACTCAGCCTGAGCTCTGCGCGACTTTACGTCCGTAAGGTCACTGTCACCAAAGGACTTGTATACCATCAGCTGAGGCCACAGAGCATCAACTTTGTCCTGCTCGGTGTTGTCGTCCAGTCGAATGGACTGTAGCACTTCAAGGTTGTCCTTGAAATTAACCTGTTCCTCGGGCATATGGCTCCCCCTAATCTTGGTCCGCGAACTGCAGATTCGCGTTATTCTATTTGACCCGAATTCCGGCCAGTTTACAGTCGTGGATACCTCTACTTTTACTGCGTGATGTCCGACGACCAGATAAAAAGGCAGCCACCCATTTAAGATGGCACAGTCTCCAATATAACCGGTGCATTGTCTTCCAAAACATGAATGGAGCTTTATCTCAAAAGATTGGTGACAACCCCTAGAATAACAACAGGGATAGGCCCAATAAGCCTGTCCCTGTGAAAATACCTGTGCGATTCATATTAGCGGTGGCCCTGAATTTGACCACCCTTATTAGTACTGCCGGTAAGTCGGAGTTTAGGAGGAGACCAGCGTCTCCTGGCGGGACTGGCCCGTCGCCTTCAGGTACGCCAGCACAGCCTGCACTCTCGCGTGCTGGCCATTCTCGGGAGCGATGCCGAGCTTGCTGAATATGCTGTTGATGTGATGCTCCACCGCACGAGGCTGTATATAAGCGTTCTTGATATCGTGGACGATCTCGCCTCCTCCGGCATCGCTGGGCTCCAGCATCTCTTGCCTGAAAATGCTGACTACCGCCAGCACTTCGTCGTTCTTGCCTCTCACGGGCATTCGAGTGTAAGAGACCTGCATTCGGGCATCCCCGTCTGCCTTCAGCGCCACAGTGCCCTGCGAGGGGCCTCCCTTTTTGCTGCGGGACCACGTTCTCCCTAGCTGTTCCCCTTTGCAAAGACGACCCTTTACGAGTTTGACCCACTTTGCGCCAACCGCATCAGCAGCGTCCACCTGAAACAGGCTTAACCACGCTCCATTGGCAAATATCACCTGTCCTTCAGTGTCGTCCAATTGCACGGCGTCTGAAGAGCCCTCGAACAGACTACGGAAAAATGCGAACTGTCCCGACGAAAGTGAGGTTGAGATAGAAGGCGCCGCGTTTTTTGCTGTTGCAGATTTTGTCATCATATCCCTTGCATACACATAAAGAGAGATTGATCACCTTATTTGACTTAGAAAACACCAGATCATCTAGATTGCTCATATATTATCGAAATCGTGCACAGGGGCGTTAGCTAATATTCTGTTATCTTTAGCCTGACTTTCCCAGGTCTTGTTTGCGATTTAAAGGCTTCAATCGCGTGGCTCAGGCACGATCCTATGAAGCAAGAGCACCTCCCTTGACTAGCCTACCAATGGGAATTACCCTAGCCACAAGCGTCTTCGATGCAGCCCGAAACCAGCGAATAATTTAAAGCAGAGGTCTGATATGCAGCTAGCAACCTTGCCGGAAAGTCCTGACGAGTTGCGCAGCCTGATTAGAAGAGGCGAACTGGTCCGCCCCACCAGCGGAATGGCTCCCGGACGTGTTCAGGCTAACCTGGCCATTATGCCGATGGACATGGCTTTCGATTTCCTGCTCTTCTGCCAACGCAACCCAAAGCCATGCCCGCTTCTTGAGGTTGTCGAGGCCGGACAGACGGAGCCACAA
Organism: Dehalococcoidia bacterium; assembly: GCA_963581905.1. Classification (GTDB taxonomy): domain Bacteria; phylum Chloroflexota; class Dehalococcoidia; order Lucifugimonadales; family JADFKI01; genus Casp-Chloro-G4. The sequence continues at coordinate 860 of CAUZQF010000298.1, read as the reverse complement.
TACTTCGCACCAGGAGCTGACCTGCGCACAGACGCAGCGCTTTACAGGGTGTATCAGCACGGTGAAATGGTCTCTGAAGTTGAGGACCTGGCGGAGTTCTGGCGAGATGATCTGGTCTCGTTCCTATTAGGATGCAGCTTTTCGTTCGAATCCGCCCTGATACGTGCCGGAATTAGAATGCGTCACATGGAGCGCGACACCAACGTGCCCATGTTCATCACCAACATAGCAACCACACCCGCAGGGGCGTTTTCAGGGCCCATGGTTGTCTCTATGAGGCCAATCCCCCAGGAACAGGTAGTCAGAGCCGTTCAGGTAACGACTCGCTTCCCTGCAGTGCACGGTGCGCCTGTACACATAGGCAACCCGGCGGCCATAGGTATCACAGACATCACCAAGCCGGATTTCGGCGAACCCGTTGCCTTTGAGGAGGGTGAAGTGCCGGTCTTCTGGGCATGCGGCGTAACACCTCAGGCAGTGGCAATGAGCGCGAAGCCGCCCCTGATGATTACCCACGCTCCAGGACATATGTTCATTACTAATAGGAAAGACGAAGACCTGGCAGTACTGTAAATTAACCCTTTGCCAGTTCAATAGGACGACCAATACAACTCATCTACAACTTGTCAGGAGATTCTATATGACCATTGAAGACATAATTTTAGACAGAGATCGCAGAGGGATATCCAAGCTGAGGCCGTTCGTTCCCACGGACTTCTGCGACAGGGCCGCACAACTCATACTTGACCATCCGGGCACCGCGATCATCATCACCGGCTTTTACATCCTGGACGCCGGCGTGGTTGAGACCGACGGCCCCCCTGGCGCTGTCAGCATAGGCAATGCCCTGGAAAACCTAG
>CAUZQF010000297.1:0-3263 GCA_963581905.1 Dehalococcoidia bacterium | reverse complement strand
CCACGGTTGCCTGTGAAGGACTCTCCGCTAACTTTGAGTACGATTCGGGAGTAGATGGATTCGCCTTTGGTGTGTTTTGCCACAGAATCTATTCTCCCAATGAGAACCTGGTGAACCTCCGAACCTTGATGTTCTCACCCAACTTCCCGATCGATTCGGTTACCAGTTCATGAATAGTCCTGGAGGGATCTTTGATGAACGGCTGCTGGAGGAGCAATGTTTCTTGAGCTGCGTCTTCGCCTTCCGGAACGTCCTCGGAGTCGATGTAGGCAGGGTCCATCGCTGCTACTTGCATTGCAACGTCATGGGCCAATTGCTTGAAATCGTCGGTACGAGCGACGAAGTCTGTTTCGCAATTGATCTCAAGGAGGACTCCAATTCGTCCTCCGCTGTGGATGTAAGACTCAATCATGCCTTCGCCGGTCGCCCGTGAGGCTTTTCCTGCTGCCTTGGCCATACCCTGCTTGGCTAGAATATCTTCGGCCTTGTCGAGATCACCTTGGGCCTCTTCCAGGGATTTTTTACAGTCCATTACGCCGGCACCGGTGCGCTCCCGTAATGCCTTAATGTTATCTAAGCTGGTTACCAATATATCTCACCAATTAAGTTATCTGCCGTTTGGGAACTGACCAGGTTGAATACTGGTCGGTTCACCTCTATTCAGTCTTAGTTTCATCCGCTGCTGGCGCTGCTGCTGCGGGATCGGCCACTTCGGCTACCGGTGCTGCTGGCTCTGCCGCCGGTGCGACTGGCTCGGCCGGAGCCACTGGTGCCGCGGGCGCAACGGGCGTTGCCGCTACTGGTGCCGCCGGAGGAACCGGTGGTGCTGCCTCTGCCGGTGCGACTGGAACTGCTGGAGCACCAGGCGTTGTTGCCGCTGCTGGCGCTGCTGCTGCGGGATCGGCCACTTCGGCTACCGGTGGTGCTGCCTCTGCCGGTGCGACTGGAACTGCTGGAGCAACAGGCGTTGTTGCCGCTGGTGCCGCCGCTACGGGAACCGCAGGCGCTGCTGCCACTGGAGCCGCCGCTGCTGGAACCGCAACCTCAACGTCCGAAGCCGAGTCGTCAGCTGTCGCTTCATATTCCAATGACATTCGCTGATTGGTGCCTTCAATGATGGCTGAGGCCATTCGACCAGTCACCAGTCTGATGGACCTGATAGCGTCGTCGTTGCCGGGAATCGGGTAGTCGATAAGGTCTGGGTCACAATCGGAGTCAACCAGAGCGATGATCGGCACACCAACTCGGCGCGCCTCTGCAACTGCGATTGCCTCTTTTCCAATGTCGATGACAAAAAGTGCGCCTGGCATCTCAGTCATTTCCTTGATGCCGCCCAGGTATCGGTTAAGCCTGGCGATATTTCCTTCCAGCTTGAGGGCTTCCTTCTTCGTAAGCCTCTCAAACTCACCCTTGGCCTTGCGGGTTTCCAACTCGACCATATAGTCGATGCGGGACTGAATCGTCTTGAAGTTTGTAAGCGTACCGCCCAACCAGCGTGTGGTTATATGGAAAGCACCTGCGCGCTGAGCTTCAGAACTCACCGTGTCGTGGGCCTGTTTCTTGGTGCCCACCATGAGTATCTTCTTGCCGTCAGCTGCTACGCTCGTCATATACTCGGCAGCGACTTCCAGCATGCGGAGAGTCTTCTGCAGGTCTATGATGTGGATGCCGTTTCGGCGAGCGAATATGTAACGTCGCATCTTGGGGTTCCATCGGCGTTTCTGATGTCCGAAATGTACGCCTGCCTCAAGCAGGGATTTCATGGTTACGTGCTCGGGTGCCTGAGCCTGCTCCTGTTGGGGTGCCGCTTGAGGTGCCGCTGGCTGAGTAACAACGCTAGTTTCTTGCAAAATTCGCTCCAATGGTTAGGACTTTTTGAATGGCCAAAATCAGGGTGTAGCGACCCTTAGAGACTACAAGGTGGTAATCTCTGGAAGTATAACATAGTCACGATTATCTGGGCAATGATGCTGTGCTCATCTTATTAGTAACTTAAGTAAGAAATCCCCAAGGCTTGATCTCAGCCAGAACGGGGCCGCGAACCAAATTGACACCAATTTTTCGTCGCTGATATAATAAATCTAGTGGTGCTGAACATCTCGTTCGTTTAAATCGAATTGCGTTAGAGGTGGCACCATTTCTTAAGTGTCCGTGGGGCTGTAGCTCATCTGGGAGAGCGCGGCGTTCGCAATGCCGAGGCACGGGGTTCGAGTCCCCGCAGCTCCACCATCACCCCTCATGCTTTCTTTGCTAAGGCTGCTGAATTTCCGTGCGGCTTTCCTTTATATGTGGACACGTTGCGGTGATTTAGCGTTTGTAACCTGCATAGTCTGAAGCCGAGCTTGAAGAACAGCCAGTTGCTTTTATCTCATGCCTTCTCAGCTTGTGATGTGCATTGAAACTTCCCGCTCTACTTATTTCTTTATGAAAGGTATGAGTACATCTCTAGTAACAGACATTAGTTGGTTAACTGAATGGAATTCGGATAGGGTGACCGGTTAATGAGTCTAAGGTATAAGCCAGCCGGGCACAAAGCGTGTTCGTTTTGTTTGTTTGGTGTGCGAAGCGTGTAAACCTAAAGTATGGGTACAAACGCTGACATAATCGGCTCTCTGGGCACAAACCTATGGACCTGATGTTCATTACGCATTTCGTTCTGGCAGGACTGGCCGGTCTAAGCGTTGGCAGTTTCCTGAACGTCGTTAGCGATCGCGTCCCTGCGGGGCAGTCCCTGATGTCACCGCCATCCCACTCTCCAGACTGCGACACGCGTATTCGGTCCATAGAGCTTATCCCCCTGGTGAGCTTTCTGGTCCTACACGGAAAATGTCGTGTTTGCTCCTCCAAAATTCCTGTGAGAACTCTGTGAGTGGAGATTGCCACCGGACTCATTTTCGCACTGCTGTGGGCAAAGTTCGGTTGGACGTATGAAGGCATCGGGATGATGGCATACGCCAGCCTGTTCCTGGCGGTGTTCATAATCGACCTTGAGCATCACATAATCCCTCATAAGGTAGTGATTGTGGGGCTGATTGCCGCTCTGGTCATTGCGTCGTTTTGGCCTCGAGTCGGTCCTATCAAGGCACTGATTGGCGCTGGCTCAGGATTTGGCATTCTGCTGGTACTGTACCTTATTCCCGGCTTCGCCATTGGAGAGGGTGATGTCAAGCTCTCCGCGGTTGTAGGAGCCGCCACTGGCTTTCCCGTAGTGGCGGTGGGGTTGGTCTATCTTATATTATGGGAGGAGTGGTAGCGATGCTACT
>CAUZQF010000296.1:0-3268 GCA_963581905.1 Dehalococcoidia bacterium | reverse complement strand
TTCCTCTGCCAACGTCCGTAGGTTGCGGGCCATGTTGACCTTGGCCTGAACCAGAATGTCTTCGGAAAGATCGTGGAGGCTAACGTTATACCCCGCCATGGCAAATTCCTGGGCTATGCCGTGCCCCAAGAGTCCTGCTCCTATAATGGCTATCTTCTTAATTTCCATCAATAAAATCGGCTCCAACATTTAAGGAGTGCCATAATTTAAACCAATCGAATCCCAATTCGGGCTGCCTATCCCATGCTAGCTCAATGAGATGAAAGGCTCTTTTAGGCACTCTATGACCATGAACATAAGACCTTTTGCACCCGGACTTCCAGCGCATTATAGCATCACGTAGGATTTTTCTTGTTCGCTTCCTATACGAAAATGTTTACCTAGGAACCTCAGGCAAAAAGAGATATTATGCCTGTAAATTGAAATGGAGTTGCGGCATGGCACTACTATCGCTGGTGGCTGATCTTGGTGGCACAAACATGAGAGTTGCCCTGGTAACAGACTCGGGCACTCTGGTTGAACGTCAGATGGAGAGCACACGAGCCGATGCCGGTCGCGAGGCTGTCATGGAAAGCCTCGCGAATGCTTTGCTCGAGGTGAAAGCAACGAACGACAACTCGTCCCTTGTTGGCGTGGGCCTGTCAGTGGCCAGTCCAATTGATTCAAAAACAGGTGAGATGTACGACCCTCCCAACCTTCACGGGGAGGGATGGCATCTGTTCTCACCCAAGAAGTATCTGGAAGATAAGCTAGGACTCCCGGTTTCTCTGGCCAATGACGCTACACTGGGAGCAATGGGTGAGCACGCGTTCGGCGCAGGCAGAGGAACCGACAACATGATCTTCATGACGCTGAGCACCGGCATAGGTGGCGGGGTCATCATCGACGGAAAGCTATATACCGGGCACAAGGGCTTTGCCGGAGAGATCGGCCACATCACCATCGACAAGAACGGGCCTGCCTGCAATTGCGGCAACGCTGGCTGCCTGGAAGCAATGGCCTCGGGAACGGCGGTAGCGCGAATTGCTTTCGAACGACTTTCGGCAGGGGAGTCCAGCAGTCTGCTAGAGGCCGCTGGGGGAGACGCGTCTACTGTGGATGCAAAGCTTGTAGCGCAGGAGGCCGAGGCAGGCGACGCTCTGGCCAAGTCGCTGATGGAAGAGGTGGCGACAAACCTCGGCATAGGCATCGTCAGCCTCATGCACATCTTCGATCCCGAGCTTATCGTCATTGGCGGAGGCATGTCCCAGAACCTGGACATGTTCCTGCCGGAGATCAACCGGGAAATTCAGCGCCACGCCATGACACATCTGAAGGACAGAAGGCCAGTTATGAAGTCAGAACTGGGCGACGACGTAAGCCTTATCGGTGCTGCAGCGCTGGTCTTCGCGGAACACAACGCTGGCTAACGACGGTCTGCCATCTTGGCCAACCCTGGGTCCAACCCAGGCCTAACCCTGGAAGCGAAATCCCAGAGGGTCGTCATCAAAGTCGATGTTGGCCATGGCCTCTTCAGCGGCGTCTTCGACAGCATCCTCACCCGTTCTCAATGCCTGCTGCAAGGCTCGCTTGGCCAATGTCCCGCCTATGTTGCCGATTGACTGCACGGCGGCAACCTGTACCTCTGAGTCTTCGTCCTTTATCAGCGCAATGAGATGAGGCACCGATGACTCGTCACCTAGCAGTCCGCAGGCGCTAGCTGACTCATATCGCATTGCCGGAGAGTCGCTGTCCAGCTCGTTCATAATAATGGACAACCACTGGCTATCGGAGCTACTTCCCATGGCAAACACGGCGCTCTGGCGCATATCCGGGTTATCGCTTTTGTAAGCCTCACGAATGATCTCAGTAGTCTCGATAGTATTAAAGCTACCGACCGCTTCAATGCACCGCCTTCTGACGTCGGCCTCCTCTTCCTCGTCGCTGATGACTTCAAGCAGAGCGTTACGAATCTTGTCGCCGTCACGGCTCAAGATTTTGCCCTGCTGAAAGAGTTCTGTGAACTTGGAAAGAGTCGTCGCGGCAGAAGCCCGCACTCTAGGGGAGGGGTCATTTTTCAAGAGGACCAAAAGGGGTCGAATGACCACACGGTCATCGCACTCCCAGAGCCCCTTGGCAGCCTGTTCGCGGACATCTTCGTTGTCGTCGTTTAAGAGAGCCCTGTACATGGCCGTGAAGTCCATCTCAACATGGTCTTCACCTAGCTCAACGAGCTTGGACATGATCTGTCCCTTACGTGGTTCCGTAAGGGTGTACCAGGTATTCTTGAACTCAAACAGGTCATCGCCAGCCAGACTGGATAGCTGAAGAAGCCCAGAGTGTTTAAGAGGCTGAGTATCATCTTGAAGTTCTATTACGAATTTCTCTGTTGTCATATCGCTCACTCACATGCGTATCGGTCTGTGAACCGTCGTTCTGGATGGGCGGCCAAACGCCGAAAGAAACACCGGATGTGAAGATGTCTGTAGCCTCACATCGAACAAGTTTGTCTCAACACGAGGTTTCAATTGATTAAATGGTTTCTAAGACTTTCACCAATTTTGACGTTAATGTAGGATCAATAATTTTGTCAAGTCGCGGGCGGTCTCTCATCCATAAATATTGCCCGATTTGATCACATTCAATTCTACCGTTGGTTTGCGTTTGGCGTGGGTCTTTAACAGGAGCACGGCTTCGCGTCGCCGTAAATAATGTAAAACCCCACAAAACGCATGTCTTGACACCGTATGGCATCGCCCGTATTATCCGGCGAAAAGGGTGCCCAACCTCATCTAACAGCGCTTTTTTTATCGAAACATCTGCGGATAGAGTCACAATATTATTACACGTATTCATCAACGATAGGAGGTCGCACATGGTTGATCTGATAATTACCGGAGGTCAGGTTGTCACACCGTCAGGCGTTGGCCAATGGGACGTGGTTGTCCAGGGGGAAACCATCGCCGCCATCACCGAGCCAGGCACGATATCCACCGACGGTGCCAAGGTAATCGATGCGTCAGGCAAGATTGTTGTACCCGGCGGGATAGAGCCTCACGCACACATCGGCGGTCCTCGTCAGCCGGAGCGCTCTCCTGCCGAGCCGGTGTCGCTGGCTGCCGTCTGGGGCGGCACCACGACGGTGCTTGATTTCGCGACGCAGGTGCCGGGTCACGATATTCGCCACGCCTTGGATGAGGCCGCAGAGAGATGGAAAGGCAACGGATACACCGACTACTCCTACCACCCTATCTTCACCAACGGCACCAGCGACGAGGCTGTTAACCAG
>CAUZQF010000295.1:0-3274 GCA_963581905.1 Dehalococcoidia bacterium | reverse complement strand
ACGAGTGGAACTACCCCAAGCAGATGCTTTGGATCAAGCTGGACGAGCAATCCGGCCGCACCACTGAAGAGCGAGAGCAGCAGATCTTCTCCCAGGACTTCCTGCTGGAGCGTCCCTTGCTGGCCGCCCTGACAGAGGAAGAGAAGGCTCCAGTTCTGCTCATAGATGAGGTGGACCGCGCCGACGAAGAGTTCGAAGCCTTCCTTCTGGAGATCCTGTCCGACTTCCAGGTCACGGTGCCCGAGATAGGCACCATCAAGGCCAAGCACAAACCTCTGGTCATCCTAACGTCCAACCGCACCCGCGACCTGTCCGACGCCCTGCGACGGCGCTGCCTCTACCTTTGGATCGACTTCCCCGATCTGGAAAAGGAGCTTCGCATCGTTCGTTCCAAGGTGAACGGTATCGAAGAGAAGCTGGCACGTCAGGTGGTGCGTTTCGTAGACAGCTCGCGGCACGTCGGCCTGGACAAGGTGCCGGGCATATCTGAGACGCTGGACTGGGCAAAGGCGATGGTGGTACTGCACATGGACCACCTCGATCACGACGCCGTGGAGCGCACGCTGGGTGCGCTGGTCAAGGATGCCGACGACATGGAGAAATTCCGTCGCGACACCATCGACGAGATTTTGAGTAAGATTTCCTAGGCGAGATTTGTATGGGGAGCCAGCTCACCCGCCAAGGCAAGAAGCAACACAGTCCTAGATTTTTTTAGTACCTACCCACTTTTTCCTAGGCGTCCAGCTACTTACCGGCCCTGCCCCATGGTCAAAATGTCTATTCGAGTTTAGAATCATGCTGAATGACTCACTAATAAATGTCGACCAAGCTGATAACTAATCGCTGAATACTGACAGCTAACCCGGAGGTTCCCCCCATGCCCCGAATGACAGGCAAGAAAGCCCTAATGGAGATGTTGTGCGCCGAGGGCGTAGAGTACATCTTCGGTAATCCCGGCACCAGCGAGGGGCCGATCCTTGATGAACTGGAGAACTACCCGGACATCAAGTACATGCTAACGACTCAGGAGGGCGCGGCAGTGGGCATGGCCGACGCCTACGCGCGTTCGAGGGGCGCGCCCGCCTTCGTAAACCTGCACATTGATACGGGGCTTGCCAACGGCATAAGCCTGCTGGCCAACGCCGCAGAGGGCAACACGCCTCTTGTACTGACCTCCGCGAACAAGGACATTCGTAAGCTAGTAGAGGGTCGCCCGGACCTCACCGACATGGTGAGCCAGTTCTGCAAATGGAGCGCTGAGGTCACCCACCCTGAGCAGGTGCCTGGCGTAATGCGGCGCGCCTTCAACGAGGCCAAGACGCCGCCCATGGGGCCGACCTACGTGGCCTTCTCCGCCAATGCACTGGACGATGAGGGCGAGATGGATATCATTGCTTCCCCTCAGACCTACTCTCGCACCGCGCCTGATGCCAGGGCAATCGAGGACGCCTCCAAGATTTTCGCCGAAGCCTCCAGTCCAGTTATGATCGTGGGCGATAGGCTAGGGCAGTCTGGAGGAAGCGCTGAGGCCGTTCGTGTGGCCGAGCTTATCGGAGCCAGGGTTTACGCTACTAACTTCTCGCAGGTAAACTTCCCCACCAGCCATCCACAGTTTGTGGGATTCGTAAACCCAACGCTTCCTGCTGGTCGTGAGGCGCTAGAGTCTGCGGATGCCTTGCTCGCTGTAGGCACAAACGTGTTCACGGGCCTCTTCCACTTCTCAGGACGGGCTCTCAAGGCAAACACCAAGCTAGTGCATATCGACAGCGCTGTTGGGGAGATTGGCAAGAGCGAGCCCACTGATATCGGTGTTTTGGCCGACCCCAAAGTCGCCCTTGCTGAGTTGGCTGTTGCCCTGGAGTCCACGATGTCCGGCTCCGCACAAGAATCTGCCAAGGGTCGTGCCGAGTTGGTTGCTCAGCAAAAAGATGCTCAGAAGCAGGCGTGGCAGGGCCGTGTCCATGAACGATGGAACATGGAGAAGATGTCAGCGGAGCGCATGATGGCGGAGATAGCCGGCGCTTTACCCAGTGATGCCATTGTGGTGGACGATGCCGTCACGACGCGGGCGGCCATCTTTGGGGCAATGGACTTCGACGAGCCAGGCAGCATACTCGGCATCACCGGAGGCGCGCTGGGCTGGGGCATGGGTGGAACCATGGGCACCAAGCTGGCCAACCCGGATAGGCCTGTGGTGGGCATCGTGGGAGAGGGCAGCGCTATGATGACGGTGCAGGCTTTGTGGACCGCAGCCAACTCCGACATTCCGGTGGTCTACGTCATTTGCAATAACCAGGCCTACCGCGTGCTGAAGGTCAACATGAACATCTATAAAGAGCAGGTGCTCCAGCAGGAAAGTCCGCAGAGCCAGTATATTGCCATGGACTTTGCCTCGCCGCTAAATCTGGCCGGCATGGCAGAGGCCATGGGGGTCTTCGGCCGCAAGATAACTGATCCTTCAGAGGTAGGTCCTGCTCTGAAGGAAGCGATAGCATCAGGCAAGCCCGCCTTGTTGGATATCTCCATCGATGGGTCTCTTTAGGCACGTAACCTGATTAAGCGGGCAAAAACAGGGGGGCGGCTAAGCGGACGCCCTCTTTTGCTTCTAGCTCTATCTAAAATTACGGCTGGCGTCCGAGCATGGCTAACATCTTGTCCTGAACGCTGGTGTCCTCGGAGACTCTGACGGCCCCACCGAAGTTGCCGCTCTGCTGCATGCCATCCATCATAGGCCCCATGCCCTGGAAGATGATGCCCGCGAAGTCGCCGTTGAGACTGATGTCCTGTCCTGTCGTCTTGGCCAGGTCCCAGCCGTGCACGAACGTGTCCATGAAAGCGGCGAACATGAACTCGCCGCCAGACATCTCACCGAAAGGCGTGGCGTATTTCTTCTCCATCGCGCCGGGCGTGGCCGCGCCTTCCAAGACCTTCTTTGTGAGAGTGTCGTAAGCATCAGCAGGGCTGCCCCCACCCGATGGCGGCTGTGGCTCCTCGCCAGCGAGGGATGCCGCAAAGTAGGCAGCCCCACCGACCATGTGCTCCACAAGAGCCTGACCGTTCCAATCGCTACATGGAGTCGAGGAGTCCATCTGGTCTGGCGTCACGTTCGCGATAATTCCCTGGGTGGTCTCAACTGCCGACTGATAGAGTTCAACTGGATTAGGCATTGTTTGCTCTGTCATGGTGCTCTCCTTTGGCCTTTTCAAAAAATTAAAAAGTTGACGCATCAGTAAACTTTAGCCGAGTTCTAACGAGTTATTCGCGGCGCCTGGGC
>CAUZQF010000294.1:0-3295 GCA_963581905.1 Dehalococcoidia bacterium | reverse complement strand
AAGAGTGGTCAGCGATGCCGAAAAGTGCCGAAGGAACGAGGTGGCTCTCGCATGGAATCAGAATGGCGGTGGTGACGGACAGGGCTCGTTCCTAGTGGGTGGTTTCCTTAATTTCAGCATTCCAAGCCATTCATCATCTACCCCGCCCTCCTCTACGTCCACACCTATAGTGGTGACGACGACAGTTTTGGTGAATGGTGCTGACACTGATCTGGAAGTTGTGGTGCCGAACTCGGCGCTTCCAGTGGTTACAATCGACCTTGTTCATGAGGTTACTATTCATCAAGGAGAAATCATTTCCATAAGAGCAACGCTATCAGGAGGCGGCCTAGCAAGCCATAGCGTCTACAGTATTTCCGGCAATTTATGCGCTTCAGAAGACGTTTGTAGTATGGCGGCACCGCGGGATGGAACGCTGAAGAATATGGTAGTCAATTCTCTGGTACGTATTCTCTGGTACGTAATGGAAATAGCTTCCACATTCCCAGCTTGCAATATAAGTAAATCCCGGTTGGGACGGAACAAGTCCTTGGCCCCAAATGGCCTATTAGAGATTAGATATAAGGGGCCATTTAGGTATACCTAATTTACAGGAAAATCGCATTCTCCTTTATCTTTAATAGAGACCGAGTTTGGTGGGCACAATGTCGGAATCCTGCACCTGCCTTGTCGCAGAACCACTTTGCTTGACCGATTCGATATAATTGGAAAAAAATGAGCGCGACAGTGAGGTTATATGTGCGCACTAAAAGTGCAGCTGGAACGAGACGAAGAGGTGGTCTTCGAGTCCGAGAGGGCTGTTCTGACCAACCAGCGTCTTTTGGCCAACCTCGATAGAAAAAATATCGAGCGGGTCACTGACGAGATTCCTCTAAAAAACGTGATCGACTTCAAGAAGTCTAATGGAGGCCGTCAAAGTCGGACAAACGCCGGCTTAAAGGTCCTAGGTGTCGGCCTTCTGCTCATGTTGGTACAAGTCGTTCTGACAGCGACGCTACCTGACCTGCTGGAGATATTGCTGTTCCTGTCATCTGCCACAGCCATAATAATTGGCTTATATTTTGTTTTGGACAGCATTCTTAGAGTTAAGCCCTTTACCACTGTGGTATTTAAAATAATGGACTCTCGCGATGTGCATGTCTACTTCGATGGCATGTACAGCACTGAGGCTGACGATCTGACCAGGATTTTCGTAAGAACGAGACGCGACATGCGCATTAGCTAGTCTGAGCTGCTTCTGTCTCCCCGGCCTGATCTTTCGCCGGATGGCGAATAGGGGTAGGATTCTCTCCTCTGAAAGCCGAGATTAGCATGGCGGCCAGGAGCAGGCCTGCGGCCACCAGGTAGGCCTTGCCTAACCCTGCGACGAACGCCCGCTTGATTACTTCCCCGCCGTCATCGGCCACCGCAGCCATATTTGGTTCGACCCCCATAGATCCCATGACCATGGTAACAATGGCGGTCGTCATCGATATGCCTGCAAGGCTTGCAGACGTGCGAGTCAGGTTAAGGAATGCCGACGCGGAACTGAAGCGTTCGTTGGGAACGGCCGTCATAATGGCGCTGGTCATGGGGGACGAGAATAGCCCTACTCCCATTCCGTGTATCAGCATGCCCGACACGATGTATAGAACCGTTGAATCGATGCTAAGTCGGGAGAACATCAGGATGCCGACGCCGGATAGCCCCAATCCCGCCACCGTGAGCCATCGAGTCCCTACTTTATCAGAGAACTTTCCGCTAATTGGACCTAGTATGGCTATGCTGATAGCCCCTGGAACCATGATCAGTCCAGCCTTGCTTGGTTCAAAGCCCAGGCCCTGCACCAGGTAAAAGGGCAGCAGAAAGAACACCGAAGACATTCCCATGAATGAGAGGAATCGGGCGGTCACGCCTAAGGAGAAGACCCGGCTGCTGAAGAAATCCAGGTCCAGCATTGGGTCGTCGGTACGTCCCTCCCACCAGATGAAGGCAGCCAATAGAAGTACCACGGCGATGATGCTCGCCTGGATCACAGGCGAACCCCAGCCCAGCCGATGGCCGTTGGTAATCACCATCAGGAAACTGATCAGGGCGCCCGCGGAAAGGCCCGCCCCCAGCCAATCGAACTTCACCGGGCGGGTGTCTTTGGCGCCTATCTTAGAGTGCAACACCAGCGCCGCGAATATCATCGCGATGACGCCGACGCTAGCGCCGAATAGGAATACTGACCTCCAGCCTAAGGTGCTGACCAGGAGGCCACCGATGGTCGGGCCGCCAATGGCCCCAGCGCCTATTACAGACATGTACAGCCCAAGGGCTTTGCCCCGCTCTCTCGCCGGGAAGATGTCGGCGACCATGGCCATGCCGTTGGCTTCGATGCCTGCGACTCCAACCCCTTGCACTAGCTTGGCTGCGATAATCACCGGGAAGGACTCGGCGGTAGCGCCTACCAATGCTCCTGTAATGAACACCACGAACCCACCCATGAACACGTATTTGCGCCCGACGATGTCCGACAGGCGGCCCACAGGCATGTACATGATGCTGGTTACAAGGATGTAGCCCAGCGCAATCCACTGCGCCGACGGCAGGTCCGCGCCAAATTCTTCGGCGATGCGCGGCAGTGCGATGTTAATGCCCGACTGGTCGGCGACAACCAGGAACATCCCCAAGCCGATGGACGCGAACGCCCACCACTTGTAGTGACGACTTCTGGCTATGACGCTGACCGGCTCCATGGTCAGGCGCAAGGTGTGACCCTAGAAATAGGTCTCAATTCGACTACTGACCTGGAATGAGAATTTGGCGCAGGGTGTGGCTCTTGTTGCTTGTGTAAGGGCGGACCTCTTCAGCCCACCTGCCTGCCTCAGATGCCTCCATCCAGGCGTCGCTGGAGAGGACTTCATGGCTTTCGACTTCGTAAATGGCGCTGTATCTGGGTTCGCCTTCCATAACTATGGTCCTGCGTTCGCCACCGATGGCCAGAACAAGCTCCTGGGTCTTGAATCGTGCAATTGCGATGACACCGGGGACTTTATTAAGGAGAGGCACATGCTCTGTGTCATAGACCTCGTTGAAGAGCGCCTCCTTCTCTGCTGTAACGTCCATGCTGGCGGTGAATATGTAATGACCTTGAAATGGCAAAATGCGCTCCTATAACTGTATTTCTTAAAGATATGTTGCAGGCCTGTTGACCCAACAGACGGGCGGATTATACCAGAGGGTTACGGCGAGCATCTGCTCAAACTTGACAGGCCGCACCACTCATCTACAATTGGACCGCAAACCGCTTAAATACCGACGCCAAGGCCAA
>CAUZQF010000293.1:0-3305 GCA_963581905.1 Dehalococcoidia bacterium | reverse complement strand
GTCGATTACACCACGCGCATCGGCAATGAGCTGCAGGTCAAGGGCCTCATGAACATCCAATACGTGGTTGTGGGCGGCCCCGCATATCGCAGTCCCCGCTCAACCACCGCAACCAACACCAAGACCGAGGTATACATCATCGAAGTCAACCCTCGGGCCAGCCGCACCATACCTTTCATATCGAAGGTCACCGGCGTGCCTATGATTCGTCTTGCCATCAAGGCCATGCTGGGCAAGAAGCTCAAGGACGAGGGATACGAAGGCGGCCTGTGGAAGAAGCAGAACCTGGTGGCAGTGAAGGCTCCGGTATTCTCCATGGCCAAGCTGACCGGCGTGGATACCTACTTGGGGCCGGAGATGAAGTCCACCGGCGAGGTCATGGGCATCGACAAGACCTTCCCGGCGGCGGCGGCAAAAGCGCTGATGGCGTCAGGCCTCATGCTTCCTGAGAAGGGCTCCATCCTGCTGAGCATATCCGACCGCAGCAAGGCCGAGGCCGTGCCTATGATTCGGCAGCTGGCTGAGTCGGGCTATAAGCTATACGCCACCAGCGGAACGGCAGACATGATTCGCGGCTTGGGCATCGAGGTCACTCAGATCGCCAAGAACTACGACCCTGAACACCCGAATACGGTGGACCTAATCGTGGACGGCACTATAAACGCCGTGGTGAATACCATTGAGGGCCACAGGGCATCGATGGAAGACGGCTTTGATATTCGTCGGGCTGCCGTGGACTTTCGCATCCCTTGCTACACGTCGATGGACACAGCCCGCATTGCCGTCGAGTGCCTATCCAGCGGCGGCGCCCAGTACAACATCAGGCCGCTGAGCGCGTACAGGGGTGAGCAAACCGAGGAATGACTGCCAACCCCGACCCTCTCTACACCATTGCCAAGGAGTTGCGGACCGTTGCGGATTTGGGCCTGCGCTTCTCCAAAACATCGACCAGGAGCGGTACGTGCGCATCTCGATACCATGGCCATCATCTTACAGGTGTAGTGCAGTTTTAACCAAATATGTGGCGGTGACTGTAGGACGTCAGCGAATATGGGACACATCCAAACCTGGGAATAATGGAGATGTCAGGAGAACGTCCTATTGACCTGCTCCCAACCGATCCAGTCCTAATGTTAGGCTTGGGCGGAATAGAAAGGGGGCGAAATGCCACGGAAGAAGCCCATCGGAACAGATCATCGTCGAGCTACGTGAGGCCGAGGTAGTTTCGTCCACCGGCAGCACGATGGTGGAGGCGATCCGCCAGATCGGCGTTACCGGGCAGAACCCTTATCGCTAGGTGAACTAGTAGAGAAGCCTGAGGGTAGACCGAGTTATCCCGAAAGGGCGTCGCGATCGACGGCGTTGATCAGAGCCAGCCCCTTTTCAATAATTCTTGAACGTTCGAGTTCGACCCTACTCGATCTCCCGATACCCAAAACAGATTGGCTTCCGGCGTTTTCGTATACGGTATCGCGACTTGGTTGAACCGACTTGCCAATGCAGGTTGAGCCCAAGTGCATATCAACATTACTAACCGGGTACAACACGCGGATACTCTCTGTGGATAGCATGCACCACCCAGTCGCGGACGGCGCGCCCAATTTACCTGAGCTGGAGCTGAACTGACCGGCGGAGGTGGTGGCAGGTCAGGCTTCGACCTCAACAACATCAAACGAGACTCAATCACACGGACGTCTATATACCCTTTCCTGTTTCATTTCGGAATAATTTCCTCAGGATCGCAGTATATGTTCATACCGGTCAATGGGATTTATGTAGAGTTAGGGCTTGTCCCTCCAAGTGCCCAGAAGGGGCCGGTCTTGCCCAAGCGCCGTGCTGCTTCGGCACGCTGGCTTCTCTCTTTGTTCGCCCATTGGGAGATGAAATCCCCATCGAGCCTGTGCTTGGTCGCCTCGCCATTGGCCCAGGCCACCTCATCGTTCAGGGGCAAGCTCCCATCGGCGGAGTCCGGGTTAAACTGAGCCCAGTTCCGTATGTGCTCTTCCGACCGGAAGAAGTTCATTTGCCCTCAAGTTTCGGTGGGTGACGTCGACCCGGGTGCCAGGTTCCTGTGCCCAACTATGGTGGAAGGATTGGCAGCGAGGACCTGCCCATCACGCATCTGAATGCTGATGCCCTCGTTGCAGTCTAGACAAGGAGAATCGATACTAAGGGTTTTGCCAGGGAACAGCCAGCTGACCGCTAGCGCGACCTGTCCTCAAACACCGAACCATTTCTGCTGACCATCCACGGTGATCCGGCAAGGGGTGGGTATGATCGAAAACGGACTAAAAGTGGCGATAAAGTCGGTTTGGGGATTCAGCCTTATCCCGGTGGGTACTGCTTCCACGAGATCATGCAGTAACTGGCGTGCTTCCTCCATGGAGCATCCCAAGCCGGTGGCCAGGTCGCTGTAATGGGCCTGGCCTGTCTCCACCACATGGCTCAAGAGGACATGATAGGCCTTATCAAGGGTCTGAGTATCTGCCATTGATCACCTCTCACTGATGATTGACGCTGGATATGAGAATCGCTAACAAGGCGCATTGTATACTTCAGTCCTGAGGAGTCAAGACTTAGGGCTCTACCTGGAGATTTAGAATTCAATTCTCGCGCATTGGCGGGCAGCTTTATCTGATTTCTGTAATGCGTTGGCAGCTGAAATACAGCAGCGAAATCCTGCCATTTAAGTTGTTTTGTATTCCTAGCATCCAACTGCCGGGAAACTCGACCCCAATTTATTAGGTGGAATCGACTTTAAAGAGACTTGTATACAGTGTCCGCGTTATCCGATATTTCCCAAGTAGTATTGCGTCCCATTGTTGCTGAATGCCTACAAGCCAGAGAGCATCAGGGAAGCCTCAAGGATCGAAGGCATCCAGGTCCGTCTTGGAACCACCGATTGTGCCGATTGGCTAACTATGATCGAGAATGAGAACGGTTGGTCGGTTATCGTAGTAGAGTTCGTTTGCGTATGGAACTACGGTGTTCAGATAGTCATTGCCTCCGGTAAGTTGGGTGACCACCAAAGACCGATCGTTATTATCAGAAATCACGTCGCTCCTTTCCGAAATGGTTTTGCATCGTTTACTCGGATGTTTAAAACAGCGGATAATTTCGGCTGAACGTTACTCGCTTAGACACCCTGAGCCAATGAAAACCAATTCTCTTGTTATGACGAATTACTGTGAAGAAGCGATCTAAATCGCCTGTTCCGTATTGACGTGTGTGGGCACATTTTCTTCAGCAAATATCGCGTCAATCTCTTCGCGTATTTCTGTGTTGAGTTTCCACTCCACCGCAGC
>CAUZQF010000292.1:0-3342 GCA_963581905.1 Dehalococcoidia bacterium | reverse complement strand
AAGAGCCTTTCATCTCATTGAGCTAGCATGGGATAGGCAGCCCGAATTGGGATTCGATTGGTTTAAATTATGGCACTCCTTAAATTTTTGGAGCCGATTTTATTGATGGAAATTAAGAAGATAGCCATTATAGGAGCAGGACTCTTGGGGCATGGCATAGCCCAGGAATTTGCCATGGCGGGGTATAACGTTAGCCTCCACGATCTTTCCGAAGACATTCTGGTTCAGGCCAAGGTCAACATGGCCCGCAACCTACGGACGTTGGCAGAGGAAGGCCTGGTGGACGGAGCGCAGGCTGAGTCTGTGCCCGAACGTGTTCGCACCAGCACCGACTTGGCCGAGGTCGTTCGAGATGCCGATTTCGTAATCGAGGCCGTCTCCGAAAATCTGGAGCTTAAGCAAGAGATATTCGCCCAACTGGATAAGCTGTGCTTGGACCACACGATTCTCGCTAGCAACTCCTCTACGTTCATGCCCAGCAGCGTGGCGTCGGCGACCAGCAGGCCTGACAAGGTCGTGGTGACCCACTACTTCAACCCGCCATATCTGGTTCCCGCGGTGGAGGTTGTCCGCCACGAAGGCACTTCTGACGAGACCTTCGATACCGCTTTTAACCTGTTTGAGAGCATCGGCAAGAAGCCCGTTCGTGTGCAAAAAGAGTCCCTGGGATTCATCGGAAATCGACTTCAGGCTGCTCTGGTGCGCGAGTGCTTTTCGCTTGTGGAAAAGGGCATCGCCAGCGCAGAGGACATCGACGCACTAGTGCGTTATGGACTGGGTAGGCGCCTCTCGGTAGCTGGCCCACTGGAGATCGCGGACGTGGCTGGCCTCGACATCTACTCGGCGATTATGTCTTATATATTGCCGGACCTCGATGATTCGATAACGCCTCCCAAGGCTATGGCTGAGAGCGTCGACAAAGGAGACCTGGGCGTTAAGACTGGCCAGGGGACGTATGCGTGGACCGACGACTCATCGGAAGAGATGAGGCAGCGTATCGCGAGAGCGCTGATCGAGATTCAGAAGTGGTCGACCTAACAATGTCTTGCTTGATTCTAAGGTCTACCAACATCCTCGAAGCAGCCTTGAATGACGCGGCTCGCCGGTTCTTGCTCTCCGAAAGCGGAGGCCATTAGCTCTTGGCCACAGTAGGCATAATAGCGAACCCAGCAGCCGGCAAGGACATTCGGCGACTCGTTGCCCAAGGGCGATTCGTTCCCAACCAGGAAAAGGTCAACATCCTCAAGCGAGTCCTGGCGGGCCTGGACGCTCTCGGAGTGGAGCGAGTGGTAATGATGCCCGACATGTCGTTTCTTGGCAGGGGGGCCCTCGATAACACCAACTTCGCACTGACGGTGGATTTCCTGGAAATGCCAGTGTTTAACGAGGAGCTAGACTCCACACGGGCGGCGGGCATGATGGCTGACATGGAGGTCGGAAGCCTGATTACGCTGGGTGGAGACGGTACTAACAGGGCCGTCGCCAAGGGTTCTAGGAACATACCTATTGTTCCTATATCCACCGGCACAAACAACGTCTTCCCTGAATTGGTCGAAGGCACCATTGCTGGTCTGGCCGCAGGGGTCGTTGCATGCGGCATGGTCTCTGGCGAAGACACGATTATGGCCAGCAAGCGTCTTGAGATTTCGGTTGATGGCGAGATGAGGGACATCGCACTGGTGGACATCGCCATCTCGAAAGAGCTCTTTGTCGGTTCCCGGGCCGTGTGGAATATGGACACTATAGACGAGCTATTCCTCACGCGAGCCGAACCCACAAGCATAGGGTTGTCTGCAATCGGAGCCCAGCTGCGGCCGACATATATGGCCGACCAGCGAGGTGTCTACATTAGGCTTGGACCTGGAGAGATGACAGTCCTGGCCCCTGTGGCCCCGGGCTTGATTACGCCTGTAGAAATAGCCGACTGGTCAACGATTGAGTATGGCCAGACAGTCCCTGTAAAATTAAGCCAATGCACGGTGGCGCTGGACGGCGAACGTACCTTTAGCCTGAAGTCTGGCCAGGTAGCCAGCGTGTGCCTAACAAACGATGGGCCGCCTGTGGTGGCCATAGATGCTGCGCTAAGAGAGGCAGCACTAAACGGTTCATTTCACAGTTCTTTCCAAGGAAGGTCTATATCTAAATGAGATTCAACTCCCGAAGATCAACGGTCATGGCGAAGAACGGCATGGTTGCGACTAGCCAACCTCTGGCGGCCATGGCGGGTCTGCGCATGCTGATGAACGGTGGCTCAGCTGTCGACGCTGCGGTTGCTGCTGCGGCTGCGCTTAGCGTCGTGGAGCCACACTCGACCGGTGCTGGCGGCGACCTGTTTTCGCTGGTCTACAACGCATCGGACAAGAAAGTCTACTCTCTGAATGCCAGCGGCCATTCTCCAGCGGCGGCCTCTGCGGACGAGTTGCGCCAGAAGAACATGCGTCAGATTCCAGACGACAGCCCGTATTCGGTCACGGTGCCGGGAGCGGTAAACGGCTGGCAGGCGCTGCTGGATAAGTTCGGCAAGATGCCAATGTCGGAGGTATTGAAGCCAGCCATCGCATACGCCACAGACGGCTATCCCGTATCGGAGATAATCAGCGAGCACTGGCAGGGCGCAGTTTCCAGGCTGGAGGCTCAGCCATCCGGCGCAGAGCTTTTGTTGGATGGGAAGGCTCCTGTGCCCGGCGAGTTGATGAAGCTGCCGGAGCTGGCCAGCACGCTATACGCCATCGCCGAGGGCGGCGCTGAGGCTTTTTACAAGGGACCCATAGCTACCAAGGTCGCGGATTTCGTGCAGGGCCTTGGTGGGTGGCTTACCGCTGAGGATATGGCAATCCACTCCGCCGACTGGGTGGACGCGATCTCCACGGACTACCGGGGCGTGACCTGTTGGCAGTGCCCGCCAAACAACCAGGGCGTCAACGTTCTCATGGCTCTCAACTTGGCGGAAGGATTCGATCTCTCGGGAACAGGATTTCAAGAGAGCGAGACCTTTCATCACATGATCGAGTGCGTTCGGCTGGCCATGACCGACGGTATGTACTTCGTCACAGATCCTTCCAAGATGAGCATGGAGACCAGCAAACTTATCTCAAAGGCCTATGCAGACGAGAGGCGTTCGCTGATACATCGCAACGCCGCCATTGCTGATCTGGAAGTAGGCGACCCCAATATCAAGAGCGACACCGTATACATCACCGCAGTTGATAGCGAGGGCAATGCCTGCTCGCTTATCAACAGCGTCTATTCGGATTTTGGCACAGGTCTGGTAGTGCCTGGAACCGGAATGGCCCTGCAGAGTCGAGGGGCTTCCTTCACACTTAACGCGGACCATGCCAACGT
>CAUZQF010000291.1:0-3342 GCA_963581905.1 Dehalococcoidia bacterium | reverse complement strand
TGCCCCGGCGTAGCTTGCCAACTTTAGCTTGAGGGGTTCTTCCTGGCATATCTTCCCAGTCACCGGTCTACCACTCCTCATAATCGTGAAATGGAAAGCTCTTGAGGCCAGGATGCCCCTCGAAACCCTCGTAGAGCAGCAAGGGCGTCAGATTCGGGTGCCCTTCAAAGATGACCCCGAACAGGTCGTGACCTTCTCTCTCAAACCAGTCCGCACCGCGCCAAACTGGGTACACAGACGGCACATACGGCTCATCTGGTGAAACGTCGGTTTTTACAACAAACTTATGCCTCTTGGTCAACGACAGCAGGTGGTAGCTGACTTCCAGCTTCTCCACGTAGTCGACCACAGACAGCGACCTGAGGTAATTGCAAAGAAGCCGAGGGTCTTCCTTGGCCAGCTTGCACACCGCAGGCACGTCCTTGGGCTTGACGGTCAACGTCACCTCGTCAACTTTGGCACCGATTTCAATATCGAAATCCGCATAGACCTCGCCAAGAATGCCGGACAGTGCCTCACTGACTGAGCTGAGGGCAACCGGCGCTTCAGGGACTTCGGGCTCATGCCTAACTCGCCTGGGCGGGTTATTCGGAGGTGTCGTCATTAGGTACTTCTGGAAGTGGTGCCAATACTTCCTCTGAAAGAGTAACGCCACGGTTCTTGGCGTCCTGTTTTATCTTTTCCTGGAGCTGCAACAGTCCGTATATAAGGGCCTCTGGACGAGGCGGGCATCCAGGCACATAAACGTCCACAGGTATCAGGTGGTCCACTCCCATTACGACAGAGTAGGAGCGGTAATACGGCCCACCATTAGTGGCACAACTACCCATGGCAATTACCCATTTAGGATCTGGCATCTGCTCATACAGTAGCTTAATGGGGTCAGCCATCTTCTTTACCACAGTGCCGGCCACGATCATCACATCCGCCTGCCGCGGCGAAGGCCAGGTCACGATGCCAAAGCGGTCCACGTCGTGGTGCGACATGTGCGCGCCAATCATCTCGATTGCACAACATGCCAGTCCGAAAGAAAGCGTCCAAAGCGACGACGTCCGGGCCAGAGCGAAAAGCTCGTCAGACTTGGCCGTCAGAGCATTAGGCAGCACCTTTTGCAGCACACTGTCTGCGGGAGTGTTACCACGACCAGGCTCGTACCCCAGTCCAAGCGGTCTAGGCGTTATCTCCATTGCAGTACGCCCTTTCGCCACCCGTAAAATACGCCGAAGAGCAGGATAGCTATGAACACCAGCATTTCGTAGAACACAGCCGGTATGGTGTCCATGAACACAATTGCCCAGGGAAACAAGAAAACGGCTTCAACGTCAAAAATAAGAAAGAGGATCGCGAATACGTAGTAACGAATATTGATCTGAGACCATCGATAGGGGCCAGGCTCGATCCCGCACTCGTAAGGAAGGTCCTTCATAGCTGAAGGACGTTTGGGGGCGATCAGGAAAGAGGTAGCGAACATACCTAATATCCCTGCAGCTCCGACACCAGCCACTACGAGCGCAGCCGTCCAGTTTACTACGAAATCTTCGGGCACATTGATACTCCCGCTATAGTTCCAGTCCAATTAAGTTTAGCATCGGGCATTTGAAATTTGCAAACAATCTTAGACCCTCTTTAGGCCTAATTACAGTGGCCAATGACCTGTTAAAACACCCTCAAACGAAGCCTTTTACCTGTCACGGTCAGCTAATTAGGGATTGCCAACAGCCGGACCCCATACAAAATCTACCTCATTAACGTTATTTGTCTCGTTAATCTCTAGAACCTGATTGAGTGGATCGATTTCTATGGTTAAACGATATACATGTAGACGGGAATAATCGTAAGCCCAGATAGTTCGGTTTCACCTAAGTTTCGGAACCCGTAACTAATGTGCGTCTGCAGATTAACGCTGAGGTCACCATTAGTTGTATTACCAATTATTGTACTCGCATTTACAGCTTCAGGCCATCCCTCGGGGACAGCGGATGCCAAGTCAAAATACCCAGGGGGACCGGTGGGGGCCTATTATCCGTAGGCTCTAGCCACTCAAACACATACTCAAAACTGTTGTCACTTTCATCTGTTTCCAAAACTAAATTTGTGGGATCAACAATTAATTTAAGGGTGTGAAGGCCTGATCAAGCTCCCTATATCAGTCCAATTATCAACGAAATAATTGCCGTTTCTAGACACTCCTCTCTCGTTAGTCCAACGCTTGATAACGACGCCATCCAGCTTCAGGTCGACGAAGAAGGCCTGATTGACTGAGAACCGAGTTCGTCACAGCCCAGCTGATGAACGTGTCTTCACCGGCGTAGACCCCGCCGTTGAGATGTGCCGCGCGTGGGCCATCGGCCTTGGTGCTGGCCACAATGACTGCGGCTTCCCAGTTCCTCGGAGCAAATGGCACAAGATTGCCAATGGTTTGCCTCACGGGAGTGGGTACCAGCGTGGGAATCGCGATGGGAGTCGGAGTAGGCTCAGGCATTAACGTCGGCGTTGCCGTGGCGGTTGGAGATGGCACGAGCGTGGCTGTAGCCGTAGCCGTGTTTACCGGTGTAGCGGTGGACGTGGGAACCACGACGGCCGTGGCAGTCGGCCCAGGTGCGATGGTAGGCGTAGGCGTAGGCGTAGGCGTTGGCGTTGGAGACGGTGGTGGGAACGGTGGCTTAGCTGAGATTGGCACAGATACCACAACTACTAAGGTGCCAGTGGCCTCGAAGGTAGGAATCGCCGTCGTTGTCGAAATTGGCTGCGACACGAAGCTGTCTGGCGTCTGAAGGGCTCTTTCACCAGGCGGCGTAGCCATTACACAGCCGACAAGAGCAATGAATAGAGAAGCCCATTACAGCCCTGAGAGGCCTCAACAAGACGCCCTTGCGCGCCCACGATATGCTTGTCATACGATGCGGCAATACCTCAAACCCATCAACGCTCGACGCTTGAAAAGAATCTCGCCAGCTCGTCTCTGTCAAAGGCTGGCCATTCTACCTCGCCCTGCAGTGTCACCAGCTTCAACCCCTGCTCGGCTGGCGTCAGTCGGCCTATCTCGAACGCCGGGATGCTGCGACTGGCCAGCGCTTCGATCAGCTGCGGCGCGTCCTCTGGTGAAACCGTCGCCAGAAGCGCTCCTGAGGCTATTAATCCCAGCGGGTCCAGTTCCAAGGCATCGCAGAAGACCTTACATTCCGGCAAGACGCGTATCTTATCCAATTCTACTAGCATTCCAGAACCAGCGCCGGTAGCCAGTTCCAGCAAACCTGTGGCTATGCCGCCTTCCGTGGGGTCGTGCATGGCGTGCACATCCACTGTGTTGCAGGCGATTTCTGCCGCCTCTGAGACGCTAAT
>CAUZQF010000290.1:0-3345 GCA_963581905.1 Dehalococcoidia bacterium | reverse complement strand
AGAGACTCTCTCATGGCAGGGTCAGCCAGCAGTTTGGAACGACCGTTGTCCACTAAAACAAGATGAAATTCCTCCGGACCGTCCTCATCGTCGTCCTTGCGAGGTCCTGTTATCGTAGTCACGTAGCTGGAGATTCGCTGACCTGTGGCCGATCGAATCAACAGTCGCAGCATAATTCCCAGGTCCTCGATAGAGGGAACGACCTTTTCCATTCCGGTAATGGCGATATGCAATTTAGGCATGGATGAAGACATGCGTCCGTTGCCTTCGTTGGTGACCAGCGCCACAGTGCCAGTCTCCGCAACGATGAAGTTCGCGCCGGTAATTCCCATATCAGCATTGATAAACTTCGATCGAAGCTGACGCCGTGCTTCCATGGCAAGGTCAGTGATCTCGGTCATTCGAGGAGTGCCCAGCTTCTCCTGAAAGAGATCTGACACCTCTTCTTTGGACTTGTGGATAGCCGGTGCGATTATATGGAAGGGAGTCTCGTCCGCCAGCTGAATAATGTACTCGCCAAGATCCGTCTCGACAGGCTCTATGCCCGCTTTCTCAAGCTCATGGTTTAGGCCCATCTCCTCGGACACCATGGACTTGCCCTTGATGACCAGCTTGACGCCTCTTACCTTGGCGATATCGACGACGTATTTATTGGCCTCCGCGGCGTCCTTGGCGAAGAAAACCTTGCCCCCGGCTGCGGTGACGGTGCGCTCTACCATCTCCAGATAGTAGTCGAGGTTCTCTATCGTATGTTCCTTGATGGCTCGCCCACGGTCACTCAGCTCGTCCCAATTGGGAGTGGCCTCGGAAGCAGAGATACGAGCCTTATGGAAGCCGTCATAAAGGCCAAGCAAGTTTTTCTGAATCTGGTCGTTGGCCAGGGCCTCTGACGATAATTGGGGGAACTGCTTGATTCGAGATTGCATAGAGTAGCCTCTAGTCCTATCCGTTCGCTCTGGGCTTCTGCCCGATGGCGTCATCCAGTAGCTTGGCAAGGTGCACCGACTGCACGCCGGAACCGGCCTTTTCCAGACCGCCGCCGATCTGCATCAGGCAGCTGCAGTCACACGCAACAACTGAAGACGCGCCTGTCGAGCCAATGCGGTCCAGCTTGTCTTGAAGCATAGCACCGGATATCTCAGGATACTTTACCGAGAAGGTACCACCGAATCCGCAACAGACCTCAGCTTGGTCCATCTCCACCAGTTCTACATTCGGTAGCGAATTTATCAGGGCACGAGATTGAGTGGTCGCGCCCAACTCTCGGCGTAAGTGGCAGGACTCGTGATATGTGACCTTCTGCATATCGGATTGCGCTGCATCACCAATCAGGTGTCCAACATCCGCTATGCCCAGAACATCCACTATGAACTCCGACAACTCGAAGGTACGCTCCGCCAGAGATCGAGCCTTTTGCAGAGACTCTGGTTCGTCATGAAAGAGTTCTGGATAGTAGATGCGAATCATTGTGGCGCAGGAGCCAGAGGGAACAACAACATATTCCGAATGCTGAAAATGGTCCAACACCCGTCTCGCCAAGGGCTTGGCATCACTCCAGAAGCCTGCGTTAAAGGCCGGCTGACCACAGCAGGTTTGGGCTTGAGGAAAATCTAGCTCCACGCCAAGCCGCTGGAGCACTCGAACCGTGCTCTCGCCAACCTCTGGGTAGAACTGATCGATGATACAGGTGACGAATAGCGAGGCCTTAACCTGTCCGCTGCTCGCAGCCATTAAAGAACCAGGCCGTGCACCACGAAGCCCGCTGTCCAGCCGATAATGAACGAAGGGCCACCGGCAAATAGCCAGCCTTCCGTCCCTTCCTCAGCAGGGCCGTGCCTCTTGAGATAGAGCAAGAACAGTCCCAACCCTACAGCGAGCAATATCACCGAAATGTTATTGACGCCGAGGATGATTCCTATTATGAAGCCAATAATGGCCCAGGAGAATGGGGTATCTAAATAACGTGCATAATCCATAGCGTACGAAGGATACACTCCCAACAACCCGGATGCAACGAAATGGCATCCAATAGATGTCAGCATAAGCGGCCTGTTATCCGGTCACATAGTTGGCAATAGCACCGGTCCGCTGCAATAATTGGAGTTGCACCAGTGCTATTGCCGAAATTAGGAGTAATTCCATGACCTCTGCCATCGATTCTTGGAAGCACCAGGTTGAAACCCACCACGCCCAATCGGAGGCTGTGCAGGCCAAGGCCCAGTGGTCGTCAGGCGACTTCTGGAAGCCATATGCGCGGTACTTCCGGCAAGACCCCAGGCGGGTCAACGATCCCGTCATAGACAAGATTACGTCCAAAATCAGTTCCACCTCGACGGTGCTAGACGTTGGAGGTGGCGCAGGTCGAATTGCGTTGCCGTTGGCGTTGAAGGCTTCCCACGTCACTGTTGCCGAACCCTCCGAGAGCATGATCGAGCAACTTCAGGAGGAGGCAAAGCAGTCGGGAATTACCAATATCTCCGTGGTACAGAGCAATTGGGAGGACGCCAAGGCTGAACCGGCCGATGTGGTGATATGCGCCCATGTTCTCTACGGTGTGGCCGACGCAGAGCATTTCATCCGCAAATTGGCCGAGCACGCCAAACAGGAGGTCATGATTTTGTGCTTCATGAAGGCGCCGATTTCACGGCTATCGCCGTTCTGGCTTCCCGTGCACGGCGAGGAGCGCATCGATATGCCAGGGCTGTCTGAACTGATGCCTCTGCTCTGGGAGATGGGCATTTACCCAGATGTGGATATGCTGGAGGCGACCGAACAGCAGACCTTTGAGAACCCAGAACAGGCTCACGAGCAGCTTCTGACACGCCTGTACGTGAAGCCCGGCACGGAGGAGGATGAGCGACTGAAGACGGCTATCCAAGACCTGCTGATTGAGACGCCAAACGGTCTTGCCGTTAAAGATGTGGCACCGGGACGGCAAGGACTTATTAGCTGGAGTCCGGAAAGCTAGCGCTGCCATTCTGCCTGACTCAGGCCAATCTCATGCCAACCCACGTGGGTATGGCAGATCGGTGCTTCGTTAACCCAAATTATTAATAAGCCAATTGTCTTGCGAGGCCATGTTGGCCATGTGGCTCTAAAAAGCAATGCAACCTATTCACCGCTAAGCTAACTACTCGAAACACGGTATTTCGAGTGCCAGCCACCGCCTGTCCAAGTGCTCACCGTTCGTGGAGTTATCCTAATGAAGCAGCGGGGCGCGTCCTTTGTGCTATTGAAATAGCGCATGCCCTCTTCTTCGCCCAGGTAGCGTATTGCCCTGGTGGGCGCCGAATGCAGCCAGGCATCGTCCTCTATGACCGCCTCGGCCTCCATGATAACCCTGGT
>CAUZQF010000289.1:0-3368 GCA_963581905.1 Dehalococcoidia bacterium | reverse complement strand
ATACACGCTGACAGTGCCGGAAGAGACGCTGACGGGGAGCGGATTCCCTTCATCGTCATCAATTTGCATAATTGTAAGTTGGGCGCCAATGCTACCTGCACTGACCCCTTCCAATGTCACTGCTGCCGGAGTTATGTCCGTTGAGTTACTCTCTGCAGTTTGAAAAACGTCCACCGCAGCCAGGCGAACAGTTTTGCCGTACCCCGGCTGCTCATATACCATCCCGAAATCCGGAAACTCCACGCTAACAATGCGCGCCGTGTTAGAGTCTCCCATGTTTATCGTAAGGTAGAAACCCGCTAGTCCCTCAGGCGCACTAGACAGAGTAATCGGTACTTCAATCGTTTCCCCCACTGAGATACGACTATCTTCGATGCTAACCCTCGGAACCAGACCAGACGCCTCGGCTGCGTTCAGAGACAGTTCAGGGATTGTCTCTGAATAAACTGGCGAAGCCTGGTCTACGAAAGCTGCTTTGGCAACGGAACTGGGTAACGCCGTCTGGCTTTCCATAAAGGCGGCCAATGCCGCGCCAACTGCTACCTTGCGAGTGTGATACATAAATCGAAACATTTGAACAGTTACCTCCTGATCTAATTGACGGGGCCTGCCCTCCAAGGCGGCCTCGACGTTTGCGAAAGGTTTGTCTGTTTGTGTTTGGTGTGCTTCACATTGTCACAACGTTTGCACACCCCGTCCTTGGGGCTACCTAGGGTACGCAGTGAGTGCAACCGACATGCCGCCAAATTTTAAGTACGGTAATTACACCAACGGCCTCAGTCAGACCTCAGGAATTAAAAGCAGGCGCCAACATCAAGGTTTTTCCAGTAGCATCCACCCAGAATGAGCCTATAATGGGTAGCATCGGTTAAGTTTGAACGGGTAAAGAAAGGTTTTGAGGATTGGGAGATTCTTTAAATGGACAAGTTGCGCTGATAACAGGTGGCTCGCGGGGCATAGGCAAGGCCATCGCACTGGAATTCGCCAGCAGAGGCGCAGACATCGCCTTCAACTACCTTCGCAGTCATGAGGCAGCCGTCGAAGCCCAGCGTGAAATAGAAGAAAAGGGCGTTCGATGCCTGAGGCTACAGGCGCACCTGGGCAAGTCCGATAAGGTGCAAGAGTTGTTCGACGCCGTAGACAAGGAGTTCGGGCGATTGGACATTCTTGTCAACAATGCCGCTTCAGGTGTGCAAAGGTCAGCCTCAGAGCTAGAAGAGAAGCACTGGGACTGGGCCATGAATATCAACGCCAAGGCGCCGTGGCTCTGCTCCATTGCCGCTTCCAAGCTGATGAAGGACGGCGGGAGCATCGTCAACATTACCTCCCAGGGATCGCAGAGGGTGCTGCCCTATTACCTGTCGGTGGGCACATCCAAGGCCGCACTGGAGGCCCTGACGCGCTATTTGGCCGTGGAGCTGGCGCCTATGGGCATATCGGTCAACGCCGTGTCTGGCGGCTACGTGTACACCGGTGCGCTGGACCACTTTCCCAATCGTGAAGAGATGCTGGAGTCAGGCAACAAGACGCCGGTGGGTCGTATGGTCACTGCGGAGGACATCGCCAAGGTCGTGGCTTTCCTGTGCACGGAGGACGCAGCGATGATTCGTGGTCAAGTGTTGGTTGTAGACGGTGGCGTTACGCTTATCGCGTGAGGGAGACTTAACAGGCACGCTACGCTCGGGGGCACACTAAGCGCGGGGTATGTCTTTTAGAGAGCTTTCATCCTGATAGTGAACGGCGCGCCAGCCCATGGCATTCGCAGCGTCCACATTAGCCTTATTATCGTCGATGAATACGATCTGCCCCGGGTCCACTCCCATTTCACCTTGTACCCTCTGAAAGTAGGTGGACAAGGGTTTCCTCACTCCAAGATCCGATGAGACAAAAGCCTTCTGGAAAAAGTCGCGAAGGCCCAGATTCTCCCAAAGGTACCTGCTTCGGTAGGCTTCCTGATTCGTGGCGATGGAGAGGCTTTCCGCGCCGTCAGTGATCTCTTCGATGAAATTGAACGTGGACTCTATGACCTCGGATTCGGTCTCGTACCACATATTTACAAATTCTTGAACCGAAACCTTAATTCCCCAACCTGCAAGAAACGGCTGCAACACCTCGTGCAAGTCCGCCTTGCCTACGATACATGCCTGGAAGGGCCCGTCGAAGAATTCCCGGGTGTCGTCAGGCAGCAGACCGTACTCCATTATCAGGTGGTCACGCCAAGTTTCGGACTTCAGCAGCACGCCGTCTACGTCAAAAAGGTAATGCATTAAGGCATTGCATTAAGGGTGGCGAACCGCCCCCCCGACTTGAACCGTGACATCGCCTTCGGTCGTAAGCGCTGTGCCCACCTCTGCCTGGGCGTTGCGAATGTATCCGAGGCCTTCGCCTGCGCCAGAAATGCCCTGAGCAGCTGAGGTGATTTTGCCGACCTCTTTGCCCTCTGCATAGAGCGTAGCACCTACGGAGACAGCTTCGCCGGTCTCCCAGGACAGCAGCACTAGATGCTTTTGCACCTTGTCGTAGGTGTCCAGCCTAGCCACGACCTCCTGGCCAATGTAGCAGCCCTTGTTGAAGCTGATGAAGTTTTTCAGGCCAGCTTCCAACGGATTGTAGTCTTCGCTAAGCTCAGCGCCAATGGCAAGGCCGCCATTCTCTATGCGAACAAGGTCTAGCGCGTCCGTCCCGACCGGCTCAGCGCCCACATCAACTAGCGCGGTCCACACGTCATCGCCACTGGCAGCAGGCACGACGATGTCGTAACCCGGTACGCCAGAGAAGTCCGTCCGAACGGCAATCGCCTGCACCCCGCCTATCTCTATTTCCGCTGACTGGTGTAGATCCAGATCGCCAAGGCCCTTCACCGCTGTGGCAGCCTTTGGTCCCAGCAGAGATAGCATGGCAGTGGTCTCCGTCTCGTCAACCACAGTCACGTCTTCAGCAAAGGTGTAAAAGTCGATCCAGTCAGCAACGCGCTGCCTCGTCTCCGCGCCGGTGAAGGCCATGAGATAGTCAGACTTGCGCAACAGGAGGATTACGTCGATTATGCGGCCCTTGTTATTCGTAAGGACCGTTCCCATAACGCTGCCCTCTTCCAGGTCCGACAACCGATTAGTGGAGAGCCTATCCAGCAGGTCTACCGCATCATGGCCATTTATGCGAAGCCGCCCGACGTAGGAACGATCAGCTATAGCGAAGCCCTGCGTAGCCGCTTCATATTCCGTTTCTCTTGTGGTGTAGGTCCGGGGCACGTTCCAGCCAAACGCCTCACCTAGAATGGCTCCATCGTGCCGGCTGGCCCTTAGCACTGGGCTTTCTAGCATTCGCTTTCTCTCCTAACAAGAACAGCCGCTCCTATAGGAACGGCTGTT
>CAUZQF010000288.1:0-3373 GCA_963581905.1 Dehalococcoidia bacterium | reverse complement strand
GTCCTTTGCAGCCGCTGCCTCCCGTCCCTACTACTCGGAATCTGAAGGGTTCCACAACACGCTGGAGCTGATGGCCAAAGGTGATCGCCATATCGCGCAGATGCCGCTGTGGGACCTGGCCAACGGAATCAAGGGAATTCCCCATGTGCTGATAAGGACAAACGCCTTTCCTTCCGATTTTGGCGACTTCAGTTACTTTCTTGGCGAGATCAGAAGTGCCCGCAGAATTACCGAGGCGCACAAGCTAAGGGCGGCTACTCTCAACCGAGTGCTGGGCGCAGTACAGGGCTTCGAGCCGGAGCAACTTCTCATAGTTAATATGGATGGCGATATAACTACTGTCCTTGTAGAAGAGTTTTCAGAGCGGTTGGACACTGTCCTCGAAGAGATGCGTGAGGTCGCGGAGGGAACCAGGCCTGTGCTGGCGACATATGGAGCAGCCGACTGGCCCTGGGTAACCTACTCCAATCGACTGGCGGAAGAACGCCAATGCGTCTCGCTGGTAAGCGGCGTCGGAGCCACCATGCAGCGGACGCTGGCTGAGGTTGGCTTGGTAACTTTAAACGAGCTAGCTGGCGCAGAGCAGTCCGAGCTAATAGCTCTCAAAGGCATAGGAGCAAGATCGGCTGATCGATTCATATCGTCGGCCAACGCCATCTGCGGCGGCGAGCCTGTGCCAAGAGAGGTAAATCGCAAAATACCCAGAGCGACCACAGAAGTGTTCTTCGACTTCGAGGGGTCGGACCCGCGAATGGACAAGAATGGTCTGGGAGTGGTCAATTACCTCATTGGAGCCGTGCTTCGTCAGCCGGGTCGAGAGCCTGAGTTCATACCCTTTGTTGCCCACTCACCTTTCGAAGAGGAGGCGGTGGTCCGAAATTTCATCAGCTGGGCAAACTCACTGGACTCTGCCCTGTTTTATCACTGGCACAACTACGAGAAGACGCATCTGACCAAGATGGCCAATCACTACGGCATCGCTCAAGAGGACCTGCAAAGTGTGCTCAGTCGCATGGTGGACCTTCATCCGCTGACGGTGAACTCCTATGCGTTTCCGACCTATGGAGATGGCCTCAAGGACATCGCAAAGTTCCTGGGCTTTTCCTGGCGGCAGGATGACGTGGACGGCCTGACAACGGTTGCTTTGTATCAGCAGTACGTAACGTCGGACGTGCCTGACAGCAAGATCATGAACCGGATACTGGACTACAACGAGGACGACTGCCTGGCGACGATGCATGTTTACGACTGGCTGCAAAGTCAGGTCAATTCGCAGGCAGACTGACCGGAAGGACGAGTAGAGATGAGGGCAGCGGTCTTCTATGGCGGCACGGACATACGAGTCGAGGATATACCGACTCCTGAGCCTGAGCCGGACGAGGTCCTGATAAGAGTCAGGTCTGGTGGCGTGTGCGGCAGCGACCTGCACCCCTATCGCGGGCAGTACCCAAATGGGCTTCGCGAGCCGCATCAGAGAGGCCATGAACTAGCAGGCGAAGTAGCTGGGCTTGGCGAAGGCGTCACATCACTCCAGATTGGGCAGCGGGTAGGCATTCAAGCTGAGCACTTGCTGGGATGTGGAACCTGTCGCTACTGCAATAGAGGCGAGTATCACCTTTGCCCGTCCAGAGGCATGCCCCACGGCAGGCGTACCGAGAGCCACGGCTTCTCACAATACGACACGTGCGTGGCCTCCAACTGCTACCCCTTGCCCGATCACGTGGGCTACGACGCGGCAACGCAAGTGGACTGCTACGCCTGTGGTGTACACGCTCTCAATCGAGTTCAGCCGGGGCCGGACTGGACGGCTGTCATTATCGGTACGGGTGCCATTGGGATGACGCTGGGTCAGGTGGCCAAGGCCTATGGGATTGGCAGAGTGATTATGGTTGGTACTCGGCAGGAACCACTTGAGCTTGCCAAGAGCGTAGGTTCGGCAGGCGAAGGAGTGGCCAATTCAGACTGCGATCCTGTTCAAGCAGTCTTGGACGCCACTGACGGAGAGGGCGCTGATGTCGTTTTCGAGACGGTTGGTGGCACCGCTCCGACGTTGAGCCAGGCGGTGGGTATGGCCAGACGCGGCGGAATCGTTAGCGTGTTGGGAGTCTTCTCAGGCCCTCAGGAAGTTGACGCTGTAACCGCCTATCGCAAGGAGCTACGCATTCAGTGGTCCAACAGCTACTCAAGCTGGCAGGGCGACTCGGAATACAAGACGGCTTTGGACCTACTGATAGCGGGAAGAGTCGATCCATCTGGCTTCATCAGGCACCATTACCCCATCGAGCAGATTGGCGAGGCCTTTGCGGCGGCCGACAACAAGCGAGAGTCCGGCGCAATCAAGGTCATAGTCAACCCGTAGCATTAAAATGCGATTTTAGTGATAGGCCGTAGAAGCCCGTCGCATTGCCGACGCCATATCCACGGACGAATGGACGCTGTTCAAGCAGTCTATTCGTCAGCTTTCTATTCAGCATCTTGATGCCTATTTGGACGAATTAGAGTTGCGTTTCAGCAAGCGGAATAATCCGTTTCTGTTCAGGGACACTATGCGAGTTCTGGTCGCTGCTGAAAATCTGGAGTATAAGCTGTTGGTGGCTTGATTTTGTTGTTCAACACTTATTGAAGTGATAGTAGGCTGGCCGACCAGATATGTATATAGACAACGCTTTTTCAATGGCGGTTCCGATGTGATAGATACTTCTATAAGGACATTGGGGGCCTCTATTGGACTGCCGTTTGACGTCGACCACATTACAGCTTAGAAGTATTGCAAGTTATTCGCGTCCGGGTAGACCCTGGCCATACTTAATCCACATGTTAGAAGGGCAATTTGGTTAGCCATTACGATAGATTCAGTACCGTATTTAGTTATGCGAACTGAATCACCAAATGATTCCCAGGGCATTAAATACCTTTGGGGAGCATGATGACTATCTCCTAATAGCCGTGCATGTGCACGAAATTTAGTAGAACCACCAATGTTTTCTACTTCCAATATTAATCTTTGACCATGAATCCGATGCACAACGATTATGTTTGGATGTGCGTTTTCAAAACGCTGAATCCTGATACCTTGAGATATCGCCACCCAGAACGCAGCAGCAAATAATATAAAGGCAAAGTGAATTTTGTCTAACCCAAATGGAGAGAGCCGCTCAACGATGCCTTTTGCGGCATCTGGCGTGTCAAGAACACCGATAACGAAGAAGATAGTCATGGCTACCTGGCCGCCATAACGCGGAACGTACCCTACTGGATTTGCATGTCCGCAGTTTATTACATCGCCGTGGATCTGGCATACAATCCCCCAATGATTATTTGTAAATCATTCTCAGATCAAAATTCGCACGGTGTTCATATTAGGTTCTTATGA
>CAUZQF010000287.1:0-3402 GCA_963581905.1 Dehalococcoidia bacterium | reverse complement strand
GTTGAATACGGCGAAGGCTGCAAGAGACATGCCGAAGATAATCATGATGCCCAGGAACATGTAGGTAAGTTCCATTAGCTCTTCAAAGCCCTTCCGCATTTCGTCGGTCCTTTCGACAGACATGACGTAGGGGTACAACTCCAGCCTGTCTTCCACCGAGTCCGCGAAATCTGGTTCCTCCAACGTTATTAGCCCGGCAGTGGCATATTGCCCGCGAAGCAGATTTCTAGCTTGGGAAAGCGGCATATACACCTCCTCCGTAATCGGGTGGTCTATAAAGCCAACCACCGTGAAATACGCGTCCAGTTTTTCGGCCTCTAGGAAAACAATGTCGCCAATTTCCAGTGCCAGCTCCCTGGCTATGGTCTCCGACAGGTATATACCATCTTCTTCAAAAGGTCTTGCTCCCGCGACGTAGTCCGGCCTGACGAGAACATCGTCGGCTCCTATAGCCGTAACCAGGACGTGTTTGGAAAGATCGTCGTTGATGAGCTTGACGCCTATTTCCGAGATAGGCTCGGCTCTCCGCACTTGCGACCATACCTCGATAGCATCGACCTTCTGCTGGTGCACAGGTTCCGTGAACAACACCTTCATGTCGTACTTCTGGACCACTTCAAACTGGGTGTTGAAGGCCATATTAATGGAGTCCAACATCCCCATTACCGCTGTAACCATGGCAACGGAAAGCAGAATGCCTGTCAGCGAGGAGACCGTCCTCCATCGACCACGCACCATGTTGCGAATGGTAAGTCGCAGCACCGGGGAAATCCTGCGCATAGGTATGAATCGTTCGAGAAAGATCGATCCCGAGTTGCCGGATGTCCCGTTGTGCATGGCGACAGAAGGCATGAGCCTCGCAGCAGCAAGGGCGGGTTGTAATCCAGCGATCAAGCAGGTGACCAGTGCGGCCACGAAGGCGATCACCAACACTATTTCTTGACCTCTTACGATTGTGAACGGCAGCGCCAGCGTTTCCACGTAGAGACTGGTGAACGCGCCTGCAGCCCACAAGCCCCAGCCTATTCCTAGCCCGCCACCGACTATGGCAATTAACAAAGGAAACATCATGTAATGACGCAGGACCTGCCCACTGGAAAAGCCTTCCGCCCTCATCAATCCAATGATGGTACGCTGGCTCTGAACAGTTCTGCTCAGCATGGAGTAGGTAATCAGCACCGTGATAACGAGGAACAGTATAGGGACAGCAATAGCCATTTGCCCAAATCCCTCCAGGTCGGCTTTGAGAGCGGCGTAGCTGATCTGGTCCTCTTTTTTAACCACGTCATGAGCGCCATACCTGTCCAAGAACCTGTCAATCTCCTCTATGAGAACCGCGTGGTCCGCATCTGGCGCGAATAGTACGGTGACATCATTGATGAGCCCTTCTACGCCCCGAAACTCGTCGACAGCATTGCGGCGAACCATCAATACCGCAAGGTCTCCCGGAGAGGTGATTAGTTCAGCGCCGCCCTTAGTCTTCCACAGGTATTCCGAACTGGTAAAAGTCCCCGCCAACTCGAACGTCCGGTCCACACCCTGATAGTTAACGTTCAAGTCGTCGCCTGTTTGCAAGCCGTAGTAGTCTGCGAAAAGCTTGTCGACCAGCGCGAATCGGCCATTGCCATCTCGCAGAAACTTTCCCTCACGTATGACCAGACGGTTTATCTCGGTAACGCCTCTATCCGGAAGGCTGATTAGTCTGGCAGCAACACTTTCACCGGGTTCGCCAGGTTTGCGGATGCTCATATCCTGAACGTAGCGGCCTTCCACTTCCACTACGCCCTCAAGATCTTCTATCCAGTCGACGGCCTTATTCGGAATGTTAGGGACGTAGAAAAAAGCATCCGGGAATTTTAGCTCTTCGTAGACGTAATTCTCGGACATTTCGACGTTTAGGAACGCCGAAAACATCGTGACGAAAATACCAACACCCAGGGCCAAAAGCGCCACGATAGTAATGAAGAGAGTCTTGGCTCTCCATATATCCCTAACGACCTTGGTGCGTAGAGGTTTTCTCCGAGGTGAAACGAAATTTAGGCTATTAGGAAGAGTCAGACCTGTTGTGACGAAGCGCATCGCTCACCACTCCAACTCGCGCGCCGAAACCGGGTTCTCAACAAGCATATCATCGACGATTTTGCCGCTGCGCATACGAATGACTCGATCCGCCATACGGCCTACTGCGGCGTTGTGCGTGACCCTGATAATGGTCTTGCCTTCCTCCCGGTTTATACGACGCATCACTTCTAGAATGGTCTTCCCCGTCTCATAATCAAGCTCGCCCGTAGGATCGTTGCAGAGCAGTAGGGGCGATGCCTTGGCCAGTGCCCTGGCAATTGCCACGCGCTGCTGTTCTCCCCCAGACAACTGGTTGGGGAAATGATCTGCCCTATCGGCCAGCCCTACATCTCTAAGGGCGGCCTCAGCGTTGGAAGCATTGCCAACCAGATCGGCGACCATCTCCACGTTCTCCCGTGCCGTAAGAGTTGGAA
The DNA here is from genome assembly GCA_963581905.1 of Dehalococcoidia bacterium. Taxonomy (GTDB): domain Bacteria; phylum Chloroflexota; class Dehalococcoidia; order Lucifugimonadales; family JADFKI01; genus Casp-Chloro-G4. Next base: position 907 of record CAUZQF010000287.1, on the reverse strand, counting down.
CCAGTTTGAAAAACTGGAAGATGAACCCTACCTGATGTCGGCGAAAGCTGGTCAGCTCTTTCTCCTGTAAATCAGTGACTTCTTTTTCGCCAACCCAGACCCTTCCGCTGGTGCAGGAGTCCAGGCCACCGATGATGTTTAAGAGCGTGGTCTTACCAGAACCGCTAGGTCCCAGAATCACAACGAACTGCCGCGGGGCGATGTCGAGACTTACGTCGTCCAGGGCGCGAATCACGGTATCCCCCACGTCGTAGACCTTGGACGCGTGCTCCAAACGAACGATAGGCTTAGCCCTCACTGCATCTCTTGCTGATCTGCTTGTTTCCGTCATTATGCCTATAACCATAGCATTTTAATTGTCCCTTGGTCCCGATGAATATGGCGTGAGGATAATGGAAATAATGTGAGGTAACCGTGAAGCCAATTAGGAGCCATTTCCCCACTTCACCACCGAAGGCCGGGTACTGGTATATAATCGCGGGCGAGCAGAACCCCTTAGAGAAAAGTCCAAAACATCGCACGGAGGAACACATATGACAGGCGCCGACCTTATCGCACAGATTCTTAAACAAGAGGGTATCGATTTCATGGGAATCATACCTTTCAACTCGCTGGAGGAGGCCGCCGCCAAGGCAGGCATCCGGCCTATGATCTTCCGGCAGGAGCGTGTCGGGGTGAACATGGTCGATGGCTACACCCGTGTCACCAACGGCAAGCGCACTGGCGTGTTCTCCATGCAGGCCGGGCCGGGCGCAGAGAACGCCTTCGCAGGCATAGCTCACGCCTACGCAGACTCCGTGCCAATTCTGCTGCTGCCAGCGGCGGCGCCTCGAAATCGAACCGGAGTCCACCCGACCTTCAGCCCAAGCAGGACCTACGAAGGCGTCACCAAGTGGGTGGGCCGCCT
>CAUZQF010000286.1:0-3412 GCA_963581905.1 Dehalococcoidia bacterium | reverse complement strand
ATTGGTTGAAGGTTATAAAGAGGCGTTAACTGGCGGTCATTCAGTTAGTTTCCCAAAGCGCCGGAATTCAGATCCAGTCTATGGTAGGCTCTCCATATTAACCGAAGACGGAGGAAACCATGGCGAGAATACCCCTGCTTACTAACAAAGAGGACGTGGCCGAGGACAAACAGCACATAGTTGAAGAGATCATGGGGAGCCGTGGTGGAAGGATCAGTGGTCCATTTTCGGTGCTACTGCACAATCCAGAGGCGGCAGGTCGCTCGGCCCATCTGGGAAGCGCCCTGCGATTCGAGTCCACCTTACCTGACGCCCTGCGGGAAGTGGCCATCAACACAGCGGCAAGAGAGAACGACTGTGGGTACGAGTGGTTTGGTCATGCAAAGCTGGCGCTGTCCCTCGGTGTGACGCAGGAGACATTGGATGTGATTGCAAACCGGCAGCCGCTGGATTCCATTTCTAAGGACGAGGCGCTGGTTGTGCAATACGGGCGGGAGCTTTTCCGAGACCACCGGATATCAGATGCGACCTACGCGGCTGCTTCCGAACGGTTTGGCACAAGAGGATTGGTTGACCTGACCGCACTGATGGGTTACTACGGCATGCTGGCCTGTTCCCTCAATGCTTTTGATGTGCAGCCTCCTGCCGACGGTCCTCAGTTGCCATAGCGTATCGGATCCACAAAAACCTATGCGTCCATCTCCTTTTGACTGTAAAGGGAGAGGCGAATTTCACCACTAATAAAAGGACGCCTTATGAGGTGTCATAATACGAAAACCCTTGCCCTGCTTTACCCTTTGGAAGTCCTTTGGTATATTGGGGCTTGTGGATTAAAGCTGGTTTGGGAAAATAGATGATTGTTAATAGCAATATGAGTCTTTACCATATGTGGTTTAGCGACATACGCCAGTAGATTACCGAAATGGAGAGTTAGATTTATGCCAAAAAAAGTAGGTCAATACATAGAGCGGCCCGGCAGGCAGCTTGGTGATGACTCAATCACCATCCCTGTTGCCGAGGATTTGATGACAGAGCCAGGAATTCCGTCTCGAGATCGAGACGTTTCCTTTTTCAGCCGAGAAGATCCTATTGAGAACATGGCTCTTTCCGAGAGCGCCTCAGCTGAATGGTCTAGAGATGAGCGCATCAAGCACTCTCCGGAGGCCACCGATTTCTTTGATCAGCATGATAGGAACATGGAGCCTATCGTCGAGTGGGTCAGGCGTAGTGGTGACCTGGAGCCAACCGGTACTCCTACCGGTGTCGACGTCACCGAATTAATTCGACAGAAGGCACGCGAGCTAGGATACGGCGAAGTAGGGTTTACTCGTAATGACGCCCACTACATTTACCAGAGCCGCAAGAAGCCTCTGAGGAACGACCTACCCAGCGCTATCTGCCTAGCCTTGGAGCAGGACTACGTGAAGACCCAGACGATCCCCAGCCTGGACGCTGAGGATACTCACTTCGGCACATACGAAGATCAGGGGCCTCTGTCTCAGGAGCTAACTGACTTCATTCGTGACTTGGGCTACAGCGTGCAGGTCTCTGGTCCAACCTGGCACTATGGTCCAATGATTCCTCTCTTTGTAGAGGCGGGTCTCGGCCAGCTAGGCGCAAACGGACAGTTGCTATCACCACACTTTGGGTCTCGTGCACGGCTGCAGATCATTTACACGAATGCTGCGGTGACACACGACAAGCCCATCGACTACGGCATTCACCAGTTCTGCAACGAGTGCAAGGTCTGCGTAGACCGCTGTCCCGGTCGCGCCCTGATGCCGGACAAGGTATGGTATCGCGGCGTCGAAAAGAACAAGTTGGTGTTCAAGCGTTGCAGGCCGGTTATGGCCCGATATTCAGGTTGCGGCATCTGCATGAAGGTATGCCCGATACAGAAGTACGGGATGAAGCCTGTGATGGAATACTACATCGAGAGTGGCGGAGAAATTTTGGGCAAGGGCACTGATAATCTGGAAGGCTTTACATTCCCAGACAAGGGCTACTTCGGCCCTGGCCAGCTGCCTACCTTCGATCGTAACTTCTTTGATATGCCGAAGGGCCGAGCAGAGGACTGGCTTCTGCTTGAATTCCGCGACAAGCTCTTTGAGAATGCTGCGGCAGATGGCAAGGAAAAAGAGGAGATGTGGACAGAGTTCCGAGAAAAGGTGGAGGACTCTTTGAGCCGTAGAGGAGAGTCGGTAGACATGGGCATGGACCTAGGAGTCTAGCCACCTCGGACACGATGTAAACGAGCCTACGACGAAAGTTTAGGGCCTATAGGCGGGGACGTTTTTTTAAGAGCGTCCCCGCTTATTTCTTTGGGTCAAGCATCAAGCACTATCCGCTAGTCTAACTAGTGCCGCGGGGCGTTTGACGAATAATTTAGGGCAGTGCTAAACTGGCCATTATACTGGTAGGCTGCTGCGGGTTCTGCCTCTGGTGTGAACCTGATAGAGCCGCCTGAAACGAAGCAATGTTTCGATTCTCTCCAAATCCCAATAGAGCGCACCTGATAAACTGGCACGAGTGGGGCTCCGAAGCGTTCGAGGAGGCCCAGCGGCAAGATAAGCTGGTCATGCTTTATTTGGGCGCGTTCTGGTGTGGCATCTGCCAGCGTATGGACGAGACCACGCTATCGGTCGATGAGACCATTACGCTGCTCAACGCATACTTCATTCCTGTGCGCGTAGAAGATGCCCAGCGGCCGGACCTCAATGTACGCTACAGCCAGAACGGCTGGCCAACCATCGTTTTCATGACGCCGCAGGGTGACTATCTGGCCAGCACGAACTACATGCCGCCCAGCGAGTTTTGCGACGTCCTGGCGCAGCTATACCAGACTTACACGGACAACATGCAAGAGCTCGTGAAGTCGCTGGCCCAGGCTAAAGAACAGTCTTCTGCCACGGAAGAGTCGACAGGGCCTGGCACTTCTCGGCCCGCTATCGTAGCCGAAATTGAAGATACCCTTTTGGGAATCGCCGACCCCATCTACGGCGGCTACGGTCCTGACCACAAGTTCCTTCATCCTGAGGCACATGAGTTTCTGCTCTCTCGATACCATGCCACTGGTGAGACAGCCTTCGTGGACCATGTTGCCCTGACACTGGACCAGATGGCGCGTAGCCGTACCCACGACGAAGAGGATGGCGGCTTCCATCGCTACTCCTCAAAGCGGGACTGGACGGAGCCTCACCAGGAAAAGCTGTTGGCAGACCATGCAGAGCTACTGCGTACATATCTGCATATGCTCGTCATCACCGGCGAGCCCAGGTACGAAGATATGGCCCGCGAGATGATCGCATTTATGGATAACAGGCTTTCGGATGACGACGGTGTCGCGTTCCTTGGCTGTCAGGATTACGTTCGTGCCGTGACCAGGCGAGTCTCGGAAAATGAGGTTGCGCCT
>CAUZQF010000285.1:0-3432 GCA_963581905.1 Dehalococcoidia bacterium | reverse complement strand
AGTCTTTGGCCAGTGATGCCATCCCATCAGCCGGAAAGTTGTCCAGAGCCGTCATTGCCCAATCCAGCATCGAGTCATCGACCGGCGCACCCTTGGCCTTGCCAACGGCGAGTATCTCGGAACAGCTCTGAAAGATGAGTTCCCGGGTCTCAGGAATGGTCCGCATCTCGCTGTACGGTATCTGGGTAATGGCGTTGACACCTGCGGCTCCGGTAAGGAACAAGTACTTTCTCCAGACGGCGCTCATGGCATTATCTGAAATTTCCACGTTCCAGCCGCCGTTTTTGAAAACGTCGTACAGCCGTCGGCCCTTATCGGTGATGCCGCCCCGGATATCGCCGAATACCGCGATGCCGAACTGGCCAAGCTGCTCCACGACCCCCGGCTCTCGAATGCGTGCCTGAACGCCTACCATGCCGACCATCACGTGGTCATCGCCGTATGCTTTCGCTAGCAATTCGCCGTTGTCCACGCCATTCTGCACAGTCAGAACCACAGTGTTGTCGCCGACTAGGGGCGCGATGAATGGGATAGCATCGTCATTGTGGAACATCTTTACCGTGTAGAGCACTAGGTCGACGGGACCTATATTTTTAGGGTCGTCTGTTGCCTGGGTGCCGGCGTTGAATTCGCCTGAGAGGTCGCTGATGACGCGCAGACCGGTACTTTTGATCGCCTGCAGGTGTTCGCTTCGGGCTATAAAGGTCACATCCTCTCCGGCGCGCGCCAGCATACCGCCGAAGTATCCTCCGACGCCTCCTGACCCCATAATGGCTATCTTCATGTCTCAACTCTCCTTCTTTAGGCTTTCGAGGATTCTTGGATGCACGAAATGGGCATCTGTCCTCGGTGTCGTAGTCAATCAGGCTCCCGTGCCCGGTAGGCCCAGCTGCTCCTTTATGTTGGAGTCGTAGGCCCTCTCGGACGCGGATGTGAACAGGGATACACGGTATATGCGAGCCTCCAGGTCGACGTAGACGCCAAACAACTGCATTACGCTGTTGTAAAGGTCCAGGGCAGCCTCCAGCGAGACCTGACGGTCCCAACCCGATCCCCATGCGCCTGGGTTTGGACTTGCATTTGCCGTGTCGTTTTCAGGCGAAGACGCTAGTGACTCCATGAAGTCGAAGGCTACCTGGCGCAGGCTGCTGAATTCTTGGTCCTTGTCGTATCCATTCAGTCCACGATTCCGAAGTAATACCAGCTGATAAAGCAGCATCCACCCGTAGATGGTTTGCAGGCGAGGTCTATTCAGCTTGCGTCTGCGCTTTTTCAGGTCCCAGTCGAGCTGTTTGGTCTGATTCTTGACGAACAACTGGGCTATCAGGTCTTCGGCGCCGTCGCAGCACGCCTCCCACAGCGCAGTTCGCTGCTGGGACAGGCCAGCGCTCTTGGATTGTCGGTAGGCGATGTCCTTGAGAGCCGACAGGTCGCTGGTTAGGTTTAACTTGATGCGACCGGGTATGAAAATATCTGTAAAAGCCATTCAACTCTCTAGTTGGCGGGAGTAGGCGGGCCTAATAAGTCCCTTCGCCTCTGGTCCGGATTGAAGCCAAGTTAACACTGGTCGGGTAGGGGAGCAAGCCATGCTCAAGGCCTTTCGTCAGCCGGCTAGTCGTCTTTTCCCGCAAAGTAGCCTTCCGTGTAGTCGAGTTGGGCGGCCCGCAGTATGCCGGACTGCAAGATTAGCGGGTTTTGAGAGGTCTCTCTGTCCAAAATGCTTCCTGTGAAGGACACAAAGGGCTGCAACCAGTCCGGGAAGTAACCGTCGGAGCCTGTGTTTTCACGCACCTCTTCGACGAATCTCCAAGACTCTAGCTGGCTGTTCTCGCGCATCTGGTCGATAAGCACCTCAAGTGTGGACTTGTATGTAGCTTCAAAAGCATTGTCCTGCTGCCTGTTATGTGCCATAGCTGTTTCCTAGACACTTCATGAATGGCCAGTCATTATGTTATCAAGTTTGCAAGATTGCAGGGTATCAATACATCTAGCTAATGACTTACCCGCTGCACGGGATGGAATAGACGCAAACCCACACTTGACCGAACCGCCGAACCGAACTATGATTTTGGAGCGGAAATTCTTGGACTAACTTCGCTGTAAAGTAAAGATGATCGAAATCTAATGCGGGAAACGAATACAAAAGTGGTCCATGGACCTTAGGGAATATATAAGGGATGTACCGGATTTTCCGCGGCCTGGAATCCTATTTAAGGATATTACCCCGCTTCTGAGCTCTCCGGCGGCCCTCAAGTACGCGATTGATTGGATGAGCGAGAAGTGTGCGGCGCTAAATCCTGACGCTTTAATTTGCGTTGAGGCCCGGGGGTTTCTATTTGCGGCTCCTGTGGCGTATCAACTGGGAATACCGTTGGTTCCTGTCAGGAAGATGGGTAAGTTACCATACGAAACCAATTCGGTGACGTATGATTTGGAATATGGCACAGATACTGTTGAGGTCCACGTGGATGCCATTTTCAAGGGGCAAAGGGTTGTCATAGTGGACGACCTTCTGGCCACGGGCGGCACCATGGCAGCCTCAGCGAAGCTCGTAGAGCAGACAGGCGGCGAGATTGCCGGACTATCAGTGCTGATAGAGCTATGTGAACTGAAGGGTAGGGCCCTTTTGGATGAATACGACTTAATTTCGCTGATCGAATACTGATCTCGATCAGACAAGAACAGGCAAATTTAACAAATCTCAATTCGACAGGGGGACTTTCAACGTGACCGAACAAAACATGGAAACACTTATCTCGTCCGTAGAGGATGCCGTAAAGTCAGCAGTGACTTTTTTTGAGGCCAATGCCGAATCCGAAAGCCGCATTGGACTGTGGACTCCTCGTGAATACCTCTGTCACATGATCTACTGGCACCAGGCGACCATCGAAGGTATGACATCGGTTGCGGCCGGTGGAGAAGCCCTTCAAATTCACTCATCCACGGACGAGATGAACGCTCGGGCAGTTGGACGCCAGGCGGGCAAGGATGTTGGCCAACTTCTCGAACTGGTTGCTCCCATCCAGGAGAGCCTGGTGAGCGCAGCGCGTGCATTGCCTGACGCCAACGCCGTAGTTCTCATTAATGGCAGCGGGTCAGAGATGTCAGGTGCGCAGCGGTTGGAGCGCATTGCCAGCCACTGGAATGAGCATATCCAGGAACTCCAGGCGTAGCTTCAGAGTCCGATATACTGAAGCCAGCTACATGCAAGAAATGTCGTGATTTAACTTTCATGTATGGGTTAATGTTCCGGAAACGTTTAAATTAACGTCAAGAATATTGACAAAAGCGCAACCCTTTGCCATTATGAAATCCAGTCGGCAAGCCTAATTCGCACTCAATGGGCCAGTCGCTGGATTTCTTTTTTGTTATCTAATGAACCGGCGGTGTTAACGGGTCGCCCCTTCTGTTGATGTCCTGTCTTCGGCCCCT
>CAUZQF010000284.1:0-3442 GCA_963581905.1 Dehalococcoidia bacterium | reverse complement strand
AGGACTGTACGTTTGTGAATTACCACATGTTATTTGCTAATTCTATAAACAAAGCTGGTTTACGTCAATCAGGGGCCCTACCTAGCTACAAACTCATTTTGGACCAGAACGGCGTCTGGTAGAATCAAAGCTATGAACTTAACCGAACCAGAGGAATACAGCGAACGACCGCATAGTGGGGCAGACAGCCCAGAATTGGATGTGGTTCCAGCCCTGGACTATCAAGAGCGTCCAGGCATCAACACTTCGGATAAATACGGCCCACGCGCAAGAAGTCTTGAGCTGCTGGAATACAACGTCATTCTGGAGCGCCTGGCAGACCACGTGACCTTCTTTCCAGCTCGCAACCTGGTCTCGCGCATGACGCCTCACTACACGGCCAGCGAGGTCTCCGAACTACAGCGGGAAACGGCTGAGGGTCGGGCTGTCCTGGACGAGGGCGGCGACGTTGACCTGCACACCACTGCCGATATCGCTAATTCGGTTATCCGCGCCTCTATGGGCGGCGTTCTCACAGGCCAGGAACTGTTGAACATCGCTGAGGTACTGGATATACAGCAACGGGCTCGTTCAGGGGTTTCCAGAGTCGGCCACCATGCACCAACTCTTCGGGAGATCGCCGAGGGCATTCCAGACCTGGCAGAGTTACGCCGACAGATCAAGAGACGCATTGGCATCAGAGGCGAAGTCGTCGATGACGCTACTCACAGCCTGCGGGCCCTGCGGTCACAGATCAGGCACGCCTACGAGCGCGTAACGGCGGCGCTAACGGAGATTATTCAAAAGCCCTCTGGAGAGGATGTTCTTCAGGACAACGTCATTTCCGTTCGCAACGACAGGCTTGTGGTGCAGGTGAAGTCTGAGATGCGAAGCCGACTTCCTGGCATCATCCACGACGCCTCCAATACGGGCGCAACCCTGTTCGTCGAGCCATTCACCACAGTGGAAATGGGCAACGCATGGCGTGAGGCAGCCCTGGAAGAGCAGCGGGAGGTCTTGCGGGTACTGCGGGATCTGACTAGTCTTGTCAGCGAGACGGCGTCGGACATCAGGCGCGGCAACGAAATTACCGCCCAGCTGGACTTTATTCTGGCCAGAGCCCGTTACGGCTACTCGATGAAGGCCGTGGCGGCAATTCCCCAGACCTCTGCAGACTCAACCAGGCCAGACGGTGTGTCTCGCGAACACCGGCTGGTAAATGCCAGACATCCGCTTTTGGGACGGGACGCCACCCCTATAACGGTCAACATCGGTCCGGACTGGTCGATTCTTGTGGTCACAGGCCCCAACACCGGCGGAAAGACCGTAGCAATGAAGACCGTTGGCTTGCTGACGCTCATGCACCAGTCTGGCCTGCAATTGCCGGTGGCAGATGGCAGCCTCTTGCCAATATACGACGGCGTCTACGCCGACATCGGCGACCAGCAGAGCATTGAGCAATCGGTCTCAACCTTTAGCTCCCACATGCGGAACGTGGTGGACATCATTAAAGATGCTACGCCGAACTCGCTGGTGCTTCTGGATGAGCTTGGCACAAGCACGGACCCAGAGGAGGGGTCGGCTCTGGCCAAGGCAATTCTGGAAAGGCTGGCCTCTCAGAGCATATCGACCATCGTCACAACGCACCATCGCAACGTGGCTACGTTTGCAGAGGCCAGCGACAGCATGATGAACGCCAGCGTGCAACTGGACCCTACCACTCTGTCGCCGACCTACCACGTGACCATGGGCATTCCCGGACGAAGCTACGCCATGGCAGTGGCCTCCAATCTGGGCCTCCCCGATGAGATCATGGAGAGTGCCCGGTCCATGATGGAGCCGGAGCAGCTCCAATACGAGGACTGGCTCGAAGAGTTGCAGCGGGACAGAGACCAGTTGCAGGCTCGCGTGGCGGAGACGGAGCAGATCCGAGCAGAGATTCAACGGCTGCGGCAGCAACTTCGCGAACAGGTGGACTACCTCGTTAATCATCGTGAAGACATCATGGACAGCGTGCGCCAGCAGCTTTTGGCCCACTACGAAGAGGCCCACAGGAAATTACGTCGAATCGAGACGGCCCTCTCTTGGAACGCCCCTATTGGTGCGCCGAATTCCACAGTGCAGGATGTCGCAAGACTCCGGCGAGAGCTGGATGAACAGAATCCAGAAACGATTATCGCGACACAGGCTCACCCCACGGATACCAGGGAGCTGGCTATTGGCGACTTCGTTCACATCCGCGGCCTGAACCTGGTTGGCACCCTGAACACGCTTCCTGATGATGGCCGAGAAGCACAGGTCATCATCGGCAAGGTGAGGATTCAGGTGGACACAGGTCGACTCACGCCCGTGGACCAGCCGACGTACCAGCCAAAGTCAACCGAGCCTAACATCAGCACCGACCTTGGTCCCATGCTCGAAACAACAGAGCTGGACCTGCGCGGTCTCCACGCTGAGGAAGCGATCTTCAAGGTAGAGGACTTTCTGGACAAGGCGGTTCGCGACGGCTTCAGTACAGTGCGCCTTATCCACGGTAAGGGCACCGGCGTGCTGAGGCAGGCGGTACGAGACTACCTGGCGCGGCAGCCGCTGGCCCGCTCGTTTGAGCCCGAGGCCCGCGAAAGAGGCGGCAACGGCGCTACCCTGGTGGAGCTGGCCTAGACCTGTATAGCGGGATTAGCTAAGCCATATCGAACAACACCGTAACGCAAATTGACCTCACAAAAGGAACTTGAACATAAAGCTAAATCGTGACCAGTTCATCGACCGGGCAAAGGACACCAGCACCACCTGGGACATGATCGTGATAGGCGGAGGGGCGACGGGGCTGGGCACGGCGCTGGACGCGGCGTGCCGCGGATTTAGGACGATCCTTTTGGAGCGGGACGACTTCGGCAGCGGGACCTCCAGCCGCAGCACCAAGCTTGCCCACGGCGGCATTCGTTATCTTGCCCAGCGAAACTTCTCACTGGTGCGGGAGGCCCTTCGTGAGCGCAACCTCATGCTACGCAACGCTCCCCACCTGGTTAGAAAGCGTTCCTTTGTAATTCCTGTCGACGGCCTCGCGCACAAGCTCTTCTACGGATCAGGCCTAAAGCTTTACGACCTATTCGGCGGCGCCAAGAACTTCGGGCGCTCCCGAATGCTAAGCAGGCGTTCGACGCTGGAGGCACTGCCAACACTGGATGGGCAAGGCGTCCACGGCGGGCTTGAGTACTTCGACGGCCAGTTCGATGACGCGCGCTTTGCCTTATGCTTAGCGCAAACCGCCGCTGAGCATAAGGCCATCGCCATTAACCACATGGCAGTTACTGGGCTTATAAAAGAGGCTGGCCGAGTGACGGGTGTTGAGGCCACTGACCGGATTTCCGGCGACAGCCTACGCATATCAGGTAAGGTCGTCATCAACGCCACAGGCATATTCATCGATGAGGTGAACGCCATGGCTAGTGAGGCCGAACCC
>CAUZQF010000283.1:0-3463 GCA_963581905.1 Dehalococcoidia bacterium | reverse complement strand
ATCTGAAGGTTGTACGCTCCCCTTTCGGGGTCCCATGAGCCAAAGGAGTCCGTAGACGAGTTTCTGGCAGCAGAGGAGACAGTGTGACTCATCGTCAGAATCTTGGCCACGGTAACCTTAATAAGGTCTACGTTAAAGTGCGTTGTGATGTAATCGGCAGCACTCATGCTGACTAGCTTTACAGCGGTCTCCACCGACGGATAACCAGTAATCATGAACCGCGTAGTGGGGGTCGATTCGGAAGGCTGCCTGTAGGACTTCGATACCGCCCACTTCTGGCATCACCATGTCGCTGATGATGAGATCGAAGGTCTGTTTTTCCATGAGGTCCAAGGCTTACCGGCCATCAGTGGCCTGGAACACCTGGTAGCCTTCCTCGGACAGGATCTCGTCAAGAAGTACCCTGATTATATCTTCGTCGTCGACAACCAGTATCTTGGCCGTCTTCTCGGCTGCCAAGCCAGTTGCGCCAGACCTTAATCCCTGTTGACCGCTTGTCATGTTGCCTCCTGAAGCCCACACATTGAGGAAGAGTTTCCTCAAGTGAGGACTCGCACACCATCATTGTGCCGAATATCGCAACAACAGAACACGGTATTTGTCCCAATAAACTGAGATGGGAATCATTACTGCTAACGTAGGTGTTTACACCTACTGCGTATGCATCACACTATATTTAGCAGCTGCTTGACTAGGTCTTCCTCTCCCTGTCTGCCTGATACATGACCATCCAGACGTGCTTCCAACAACGCTGCGAGTAGTGTGCCTATGGCTGGCCCCTCTTCCACACCCAGGGCGATGAGATCACGACCGTTCAGCTCGGTCCGCACTGAACGAAGCTCACAGAGATATAGGTCGATGTTGCGGCTGGAGGCGCTTTTCTTGTGGCTAGCCGAGACACCCAGTAGGGCCGCAGTGTGATATCCGTCAAGAAGGCGATATATTTGGCTTCGTGACGCGTCTGAAGAGAGGTCCTCCGGAATAGCTTCGGTTCCAGCGACATCCTGAACCACGCGGCTCCAGAGGGAGTCCATATTCAGGCGACGGGCAAATGCGGAGGATTCTCCCGGCGTCAGGCCTGTCGCCAAATACGCCAGCCAGATAAGATGCTCAGGCTGTTCAGCACTGTCGATCGCATCAGGCCATGAGTCGGGTCGTCGCCCCAGTGGCCCAAACACGGCTTCAATCACTCCCAGGCAGCTGAGAGCCTGCAACAGGCGTCCTGTCTCAGCTTCTTCGAACGCTCGCTGGAACTCATGACGTATGCGGTCTCCGGATATGGAGTTCAACTGTGGGAGGTTGTCCTGCAGAAGGCTGGCCGTGCTGCTCTCGCCAGCAGTGCTACTTTCAAGGGAGAAGTCCAGCCGTTGAGCATACCTGACGGCCCTGAATATGCGAGTGGCGTCGTCGGTGAAGCTTTCCTGGTGGAGCACCCTAATGAGGCCCCGCTCCAGGTCTTCCTGGCCGCCCATGGGGTCGAGGAGTTCACCCCAATTATCGGCACACAGGTCTATTGCCATGGCATTGACGGTGAAATCGCGACGAGCCAAGTCCTGGGCCACAGACCCCGGCCGCACCTCTGGAAGCGCACCTGGATGAGAGTACGACTCCTGCCTCGTCATGGCCACGTCAATAACGGTCGAACCCACCTCAATCTTGAAGGTATTGAACTGGGAAGGGCCTGCGAGCCGACCACCGACAGAGTTTGCCATATCCAGGGCTAGCCGTTCCTCTAGCCCTGCAACAGAGACGTCCAGATCGTTTGTGGGACGCCCCAACAAGACATCACGAACGACTCCGCCCACCAGGGAAATCCCGTCGGCCCTGTAGCGGCAAACCTCAGCCAGCGTCCGCAGCAAACGGAGGCTATCAGACTCAAGTTGCCGTTCCAATATGGAGGCTAAATTAGGCACTTGTTCAGCCCGTGGACAGGATTAACTGGTGGCCGTTTTTACTTTCGCCTGGAACGCTTGCGAACCTGAAGCCACCCAAGCTGGCCACGCCGTCATCATGAAGTGTACACCCTTGCTGATGTAGTGCTCTACGTTCGAGTCGTTCACCAGCGTTCCAGCAGTCTTGCCCGCAGCCACAATCTGCTCCAAAGCCTTGTCAACGGTCTCCAAGACCACTGGCTCAGTAGCGCCCCCCAGGTAACCCATGCTCTGGGCCAGGTCACTGGGAGCGACAAAGAAGACGTCAATGTTATCAACAGTGAGGATTTCCGCCAGGTTATTGACGGCAACTATATCCTCAATGAGGATAACGACCAGGGTCTCATCGTTGGCTTTCTGGAAGTAATCAGGATCGCCGTAGCCCTGTCTGTTCCCAAACATGCCTCTGTTGCCAATGGGATGAAATTTGGCCGCGTCCACCACAGCTCGCGCCTCTTCAGCAGTGTTCACATGAGGGATGACAACTCCCTGCGCACCTACATCGAAGGTCCTGTATATGATGCCAGCGTTGTTCTGGTTCACGCGCACGACGGAGCTCATTCCCCATAGATCGCAGGCTCTCGTCATATCAGGAAGGTCCGCAAAATCTACAGGGCCATGCTCGCCCTCTATCCACGCAGCCTGGAATCCCAGAGACCCGACGAAGTCGATAACATCAGATGAGTTGTGCCCTGCAATAGCTATTACAGTCTCGCCGCGCTCAAGCATGTGTTTTGCTTTATTTTCTCGCATATGTTGGTTCTCCTCCTGTCTATCAGCGCCGCCATTATAGGTGCGCCCGCTGGCATCAGTCAATGAAGCCGCCAGGGATCGTGGCTGTGCTGCTTGCCAGACCGACCCGGCGCATTGATTCGGTTTGTTCGGCTGTTGTAGACATCTTTCTCGCTCGGGGCTAGCATGGTGACTCAGGCTGAAGCTCGAACTTTTGGGGAGACAATATTGCGAGGTGATGCAAACTACTGCCAGCGATGCGCCACTGAACTGGTCGATAAACAGATCGAAGGTAAGACCAGAGGGTACTGCCCCTCTTGCGGCTTCGTGGTCTATCTTGACCCGAAGGTTGCGGCGGCGGTGCTGGTCTCCGACGGCGACAGGCTGGTGATGGTGAAACGAGGCGTGGAGCCCGAAATGGGACGCTGGGCGTTCCCATCAGGCTACGTGGACAGAGGAGAGGTTGTCGAGCACGCGGCGATACGCGAGGTAAAAGAGGAGACAGGCCTGGACATTGAGCTGGACGAATTTGTCGGCCTATATTCCCAGGAAGGCAGTGCTGTCATTCTGGCGGTCTTCTCGGCGCGCACCACGGGCGGCGTGTTGCAGGCGGGCCACGACGCACTGGAAACCGAATGGTTTGCCACCGACAATCTACCCGACCTACCCTTCCCCCACGATCAGCAGATACTTATGGACTGGCGACGGCAAAGCAGTTAGTCAGCTAAGCCGTTTCCAGACAGAACCATCCGCTCTGCTACCATAATGCCATGACCAACATCCGAATCCTTGCGCTGGTG
>CAUZQF010000282.1:0-3482 GCA_963581905.1 Dehalococcoidia bacterium | reverse complement strand
GGTCATATCTCTCAGATTATGCACCAAGATAACAAGGTGATGGTCGAGGGAGTGAACGTTGTATCGCGCCACACCAAGGCCACCGGTGGTGTTCGTCAGGGTGGCATTGTCCAGAAGGAAATGCCGATGAGAGTATGTAACGTTATGCTCGTATGCCCTGACTGTGCGAAGCCTACAAAGATAGGCTACCGATTCCTAGCAGATGGCTCCAAGGCGAGAGTCTGCAAAAGGTGCGAGGAAGTAATCGAGTGACTACTGAAGACCAGAATCCGCCAGAAGATGAAGTGGCTGAGCGACCCGCAGCTGAAGAAGAGAAGCCCGCGCCTCGTCGTCGACCATCGAGGGCCAGTGCTGCTACATCAGATGATTCGGCCTCTGAGGAGACTGCGGCGCCTGCAAAGGCTCCTGCCACTCCCAGACCTCCGCCCCGTATGCTAGAAAAGCTACGGACGGAAATTGGCCCTGCTATGACCGAGGAATTTGGCTACACAAGTTATATGCAGATTCCCCGGCTCAATAAAATAGTCCTGAACGTCGGTCTGGGCGAGGCTCTAACCAATAACAGGGCATTAGAGGCTGCGACTCGTGACATGACATTGATCACTGGTCAGAAGCCTGTTACTACGAAGGCTAAGAAGTCCATCGCTGGATTCAAAATCCGCGAGGACATGCCAATTGGTGTTAGCGTGACACTTCGCGGCAGACGGATGTACGAGTTCTTTGATCGCCTCGTCAGTTCAACTCTGCCACGTATCAGGGACTTTCAAGGTCTGTCTCGCAATGCCTTTGATGGCCGTGGAAACTTCTCTCTGGGTATCCGGGAGCAGGTGATCTTTCCGGAGATTGACTATAACACCATCGACAGAATCCGAGGGCTTCAGGTAATCATTGTGACCACTGCGCCCAATGATGCAGAGGGCCTACGGATGCTAGAGCTAATGGGAATGCCCTTTACGCGAGTACAAGAAGAGCAGGTTGCTTAGAGTGACCGCTGATTTGAAGCAGCCAAGTACAGTAGGTGATTTGTTTTGGCAAAATTAGGAAAAATCGAAAGATGGAAAAGACCTCAGCCTTTCAAGGTGAGGAACTATAACCGATGCAATCGGTGTGGAAGGCCTCGTGCCTATATTAGGCACTTTGGGCTATGCCGCATCTGCTTCAGAGAGATGGCGTTGCTGGGCCTGTTGCCCGGTGTTCGCAAGGCTAGCTGGTAGATAGACTAAGTCAGTCTGCTAATGCCGCTTGAAGAAGATGTCTAAGGATAAAGGAACGGTATGCCAGTAACAGATCCTATTTCAGATATGTTAACGAGGGTTCGTAACGCCATCATGGTGAATCACGAATCCGTATCAGTGCCCATGTCCAATATTAAGGAGTCCATCGCTAAGATTTTTCTTGACGAGGGATTTATTGAGGGCTTTGAGGTACACAGGCGAGGCACGCCCAGGGCCAGTATCCGGATCTTCCTGCATTACAGGGGCAGGGACGAGTCTGCGATATCGGGCCTTCGCAGGGTGAGCAAGCCTGGACTGCGAGTATATGTTAAGAAAGGTGAGATTCCTCGACCCTACGGTGGTCTTGGTCTGACCATTCTGTCGACGTCTAAGGGCGTCATGACCGGTCGTCAAGCTTGGCGAAATGGTATTGGCGGAGAGCTACTCTGCTACCTATGGTGAGGAGTCCAATATGTCCAGGATAGGAAACAAGCCGATTCCTGTGCCTTCTGGAGTACAGGTCGACATAAATGGGTCTGATGTCAAAGTGAAGGGTGGACAGGGAGAACTGTTCTTTAGATTTCACGAAGACATGGAAATCCTCCAGAACGATAGTATATTACAGGTGAAGCGGCCTTCTGACGAAGGTCAGCACCGAGCGTTGCACGGTTTGACTCGCAGCCTGCTTGCGAACATGGTGACTGGCGTCAGTGAAGGGTTCCAAAAGGACCTGGAGCTGGTTGGTGTTGGTTATCGTGTGCAGCAGAGTGGAACGGGGATCACCCTTAACGTCATGTATAGCCACCAGGTGGACATTGATCCACCAGACGGCGTTACACTTCAGGTTGAAGGCAACAACCGCATCACTGTTAAAGGGATCGATAAACAAAAGGTGGGCCAGTTGGCCGCGCAGATTAGGAAGGTCCGTCCACCTAATATTTATACGGGTAAAGGCATACGCTATTTGGGCGAACAGATACGCCTGAAACCCGGTAAGAGCGCCAGGAGGGCTTAGGGAATGGCAAGGGTTAATACTAACAAGGCCCGACGCGTCATGCGTCACATCCGAGTCCGCCGCAAGGTCAAGGGCACAGCGGAACGACCAAGGCTTGCCATTTATCGCAGCCTCAATCACATTTATGCTCAGGTCATTGATGACACCAAGGGCGTTACTTTGGCGGCAGCCTCCAGCCTGGAAAATGAGCTAAAGTCGAAGTCTGACGGCAAACGGAAGATGGAGATCGCTTATCAGGTGGGAGAACTCATTAGTGAGCGTGCCAAAGAGAAGGGCGTCAACACAGTGGTCTTCGATCGTGGAGGCTACAAATTCCACGGTCGTCTGCAATCGCTCGCCGATGCAGCTCGTAAGGGAGGCCTCGTTTTCTAGATGACAAACGATCGTAGTCGATATCAGAGTTCAGACCCAGATGAGTTACCCATAGTCGAACGGGTGGTTAAGATCTCCCGAGTCGCCAAGGTAGTCAAAGGCGGCCGTCACCTCAGCTTTAACGCGCTGGTGGTAGTTGGCGATATGGCCGGCCATGTCGGAGTCGGCATGGGTAAGGCCGACGCGGTTCCTGACGCAGTACGTAAGGGCGCAGCAGCGGCTCGCAAAAATATGGTTAACATTCCCCTCAAGGGCAACAGCATTCCTCACGAGGTCATCTCCAAGTATGTGGGCTCGGTTGTCATGCTCAAGCCGGCTGGAGAGGGCACCGGTGTCATTGCCGGTGGTTCTGTGAGAGCAGTAGTTGAACTGGCCGGTGTTAAGGACATTTTGACAAAGGTCCGACGTAGCACCAATCCTGTAAATGTGGTTAAAGCCGCTTTTTACGGATTGCAGATGCTCAAGGACCCTGAGGAAGAGTTCGAGAAGCGCAAGCAGCTTACCGAGTTCTCCAAGGTGCGTGCACAGGAGCGAGCTGATCGAGCTGAGCGTAACAGGCAGCGGCAGAACCGTAATAGGCCTCCGCCAGCGCCTCCCGCAGCGGAACCACAAACACCGCCGCCAGCAGCTCCAGCGGCCCCGGCACAGTAGGCTGCCCTAAATTGAAATTACGGCGGGCTTGCCGAACAAGCAGCCTGCAAATCTTTTGAATACGAAAGTCTGTAATGGCAAAAATATCTGTCACATGGAAAGTTAGTGGAATAGGCTACGCTAGGGACCAGAGGCGCACCATTGAGGCGCTGGGTCTTCGTAAGCTTCACCAGACGGTTATACACGATGACTCGGCTACCATAATGGGTATGCTTCACAAGGTGCGTCAT
>CAUZQF010000281.1:0-3549 GCA_963581905.1 Dehalococcoidia bacterium | reverse complement strand
CCGACCCTGTAACGGGCGACGTCTTGTGGCACAGGCCCCTGACCGCTGATATGACTCTGGCTGCTCTGGGAGCCCTGGCAGATTTACTGGCCTCTTCTTCAATGGAAGTGGTGGGGTACTACAAGAATCAGGTTTACGTGAACGAGCTGACAGACTGGGCATCAGCCTATGGCCGGCGAAACAACGTCATGGTGAATGTTGTTCATGACCTACGCAAGATGGCGGATAGGGAGCTTACTCGGCTCGTTGTAGTTGGCGGCGACGACGGTATACGAGAACTGGAAGCTAATCTGCTGGATAAATTCGACTCGTCGCTGCACATTACCAGGTCGTTGCCGCACTTCTGCGAGATTTTGCATCCGCAGGGAGGTAAGGACAAGGCCATGGAGTGGCTGTGCGACTACCACGGTATCGGCTACGACCAGACCATCGCGTTTGGCAACGGCTACAACGACGTGGGAATGCTGGAGTGGGCTAGCCTGGGAGTCGCCACCAGCGATGCGGTGCCTGAGGCACTGGCCGTGGCGGATAGGGTTTCGCCCTCTATGGAGGAGGACGGAGTGGCTCAGGTGCTGGAAGACCTCTTGGACAAGGGACTTATAGGGTGACGGGTCTTCCCTGCGCATCTGGCAAACCCAAGGTAGTTGTGCTGGGCAGCATCAACATGGACCTGGTCTGCACGATGCCCAGGATGCCATCCGCTGGCGAGACCATTATGGCTGGTGATTTCCATTCGACGCCCGGTGGCAAAGGCGCGAACCAGGCCGTCGCCGCCGCTAGACTGGGTGCCGACGTCAGCATGGTTGGCAGGGTAGGGGACGACACATTTGGCCCACCGTTGTTGGACGGTCTGCGCGGCCATGGCATCGACGTCTCAGGTGTAGTGGTAGACCAGTCGAATTCCACCGGCGTCGCAATGATCTTGCTGGAGCCAGATGGAGAGAACCGCATCATTGCTGTCTATGGGGCCAACATGGCCTGTGACGAGGCTCAGCTGGATGCTGCGAAACGAGCTATAGATGTGGCGAAAGTCCTCATGCTGCAGCTAGAGGTGCCGTTGGAAGTGTCTCTGGCCGCCGCTGAGTACGCCAAGTCCACAGGCATCCCCGTAGTTTGGGACCCTGCGCCCGCCCGCGAACTGCCGCCGAGGGCTTTTGAACTGACCCACGTATTGACGCCCAACCAGTCCGAGGCTGAGATCCTCACTGGCGTTAGGGTCGTGGATGCCGCCTCGGCTGAGCTTGCAGCCAAGGCCATCCTTGCGAAGGGTACAGCGGTTGCGGTGGTGAAGCTAGGCGAAGCTGGATTGGTCTATGCTACCTCGGATGACGTTCGCCACCTACCTGCCTTCGATGTGGATGTGCTGGACTCTGTTGCCGCCGGGGACGCCTTTGGGGGAGGCTTGGCCGTGGGGCTGGTGGAAGGCCTGCCGTTGCATGAGGCGGTGCGGCTGGGAATGGCTGCCGGTGCCTTGGCCGTCACGCGGTCCGGTGCGCAAGAGGCCATGCCCAGCAGGCTCGAAGTCGAAGCGTTGATTGCCAAAACCAAGACCAATTAAAAGACCGCTGCTCTGGCCTAATGGGGAGAGCAGCGGTCTTGATTGTACTATTCGATTGGTTCTGTTTTAGTTCTTCTTGCCACGATTGGGCTTGTCATGCTTGCCCTTGCCTGATGGCGATGAAGTGGGCGTGTCCTTCGGCTCGACTTTCTTGTCTTCCTGGCATTCCTTGGGCGTATCTGCCCGGTCGGCGTCTTCGTAGTCGTCACAGTCTATTGCGTCGCCGTTCTTCTTCTGATTCTTGTTACGACCCTTGTTCTGATTCTTCTTGTGAGAATCGTCTTCTTCATCACCAGTCCGGGCTAGGCTGGGCTTACCTTTGCCGCGGTTAGGCTTGTCGTCCTCATCAAGCTCCGTTTCGTCATCGTTGGGAACGAATCTAGCCTTACCTTTGCCCTTATTCGGTCGATCTTTGTCATCGTCGCTGGCTTTGTCACTTCCGCGTTTGTCTTCAACCTTTGGCGAGAACTTCACGCCTTTGGATTCTAGGCGCTGAATTTCCTTATCCAGCTTGTCGAGGTCCTTGTCAACTTTGACCTGGTACTTCTCAACCTTGTCGATCAGCTTCTCTGCGGCGCGAGTGTCGCCGCCTTCAAGAAGTCTGTTAAGTAGATTTGCGAGCCTGGCGGCAATATGATCCGTATTTTGAAAGCCAATTAGATCAAGACTTATAGGTGTAGTGGTGGCGTTGCCGCCACCCTTCCCCTTATGCTTGATGAAAATGATGTCATCGCCCTCACCTAGGCCAGCATCGTCGTCAATCTCGATCTCCTGCTCCTCGCCATCTTCGCCGAGCAGCTTGAACTTACCCTTGCCTTTTTCTTTCGCTCAAGCGGCGGTAATCAGACCTCGCCCGTGGGTGCGGACGGCCTCGCTGGGAACGATCATTACCTTCTTGGTTGTTACGGTGCGTATAACTTCGTCGTCACCATTGGGATCGACCGGTGACTTGTCAGCCAACACCACGACCTTCATGCAGACGATTTCCAGTAGAGATATGACTTCCTGATCAGGCGCATGGACTCGCACGCCTTCGGGAACTATGACCCGCACATCGCCGTGCTGCATGCCAACGATCATGAGATGTCCAGATAGCGAAATCGAGGGTGGCGTGCTGGTAGCTGAGCCTTCGATCACTGGGGGTGTACTCGATGCCACAGGCGGAGTACTTGAGGCTGACATGGCTTCTACAGAAAGCACTACGCCGACAATACCCCGGCACTTCAGCTGGCCTTCGGGCGTCTTGTCCGGCGGTGCGGCCTCAGCCGAGCCATGCCACCAACCTGAAGTCTGCGGTAGGGGTATCGCAGTTATGGACAGAACCAGTAATGCAGCAAACAGGACCTTAAAGACCCCGGAATACTGAGAAATCCTCCACCCAATCATTGTCATCCTCCTCACGAATCTGCCACTGGTGATGCTTCGGCAGTCTGGCCGAAAGCTCGTTAAATTCATGTTCACATGCTGAGCGTTACGCTTACGTTACGGAAAATACTAGGCGCGATTATGAATAACTTAACCCGGGCCTAATAATTTGTTGTCTGTGTGTAGGGACCTATCGCTAGGGTAAATAAAAGATAGTCAACACTTCGGACCTCTCTTCTCCGCTGGAAACGCTGGCGCCTACTTCGACCAGATTAAGACCCTCTACCAGGGTTATCACCGACTCCAGGATGCCCTCTTCGTTCACGTCAACCAGATCATCGTTAACGCTTACCGCGGCGCCCAGAAGAGTCCTTGCCGTTATCACGAAGGTGGCCGTTTCCACGAAGGCTACCTTGTCGGAAGGGTTGATGATCTCCAGGAACAGCTCTTCGCTGATTGCATCAGCAGCGTCGTGTTCCACAAAGAGTTCGCTCTGGTTAGATTCGAGAACTGGCACTAGGAGCGCTTCGGGGGCTTCGGCCTCGACAGTTACACCATCGTTGTTGCTCTCAAATGACGGCGGAGCGACAACAGCGGGCACCGCTGGGTCATACTCAGGCATTGCC
>CAUZQF010000280.1:0-3554 GCA_963581905.1 Dehalococcoidia bacterium | reverse complement strand
TTCGAGAAGCCTCGCACCACCGTTGGGTGGAAGGGCCTTCTCTACGATCCTAATTTGGACGACACTTTCGACATCAACGAGGGCCTGCGTCGCGCTCGCACCCTGCTCACCAAGATCGGCGAGATGGGTGTGTTCACAGGCACTGAGTTCCTTGATCCCATCGTTCCGCAGTACCTGGCTGGTATGGTTTCGTGGGCGGCCATAGGCGCTCGCACCACCGAGAGCCAGACTCATCGCCAGATGGCCAGCGGTCTTAGCATGCCCGTTGGCTTCAAGAATGGCACCGACGGCAGCGCACAGGTTGCCGTGGACGCCATGATTTCTGCCAGGGCTCCGCACGCTTTTCTAGGCATCGACCACTTCGGCCAGACCTGCGTTGTGCACACTAATGGCAACGCCTACGGACACCTGGTCTTGAGGGGAGGAAGCTCGGGCCCCAACTTTGGCGCCGACGCAATCGCAGAGGCGTTTGGCCTGCTTTCCAAGTCCGATGTGCCATCGCAGATGATGGTGGACTGCAGTCACGGCAACTCCAACAAGGACCACACTCGTCAGGGTATCGCGCTGAAGGACATCATTGAGCAGCGTGTGGCTGGTAACGACAACATCATTGGCTGCATGTTGGAGAGCAACATCAGCGCAGGCGCGCAGAAGCTTAACGGCGACCTGGCCTCTCTTGAATATGGCGTGTCTGTGACCGACGCCTGCATTGGCTGGGACGAGACGGATGAGCTCATGCGGTGGGCGCATGGGAAGATGGCTGACCTCATGGGACAGCCGGTAGCCTAGTCGTAATTTCGTAGTTTTTTAAAAGGCCCCGGATGCTGATAGCCCCCGGGGCCTTTTTCATGCTTTATTTTTAGATACATTAGGAAGACTTGGAGAGCCGCCTTGAAAGTTACTGAACGCACTAAGATCAAAAATCACCCTGAGCGCACCGCTACCGATGAGACGCCGGAAATTTTGTCGGCGGGCTCAGTGGCACACGTGGGCTTCGTGGACGAAGGCATGCCCTACGTAATTCCCTTGTCATACCACTACGACTCCGAGACGCCGGACAAGATTTACTTGCACGGGGCGCAACGCAGTCGGGCGATGGACCTGCTGGCTTCAGGTGCACCCATGTGTATAACAGTGACGCTGACGGACGCTCTGGTGTACTCTCGCAAGGCCATGAACCACTCTATTAACTATCGCAGCGTAGTACTGTTCGGTAAAGGCCGCGACATCGAGGACGAGGACAAGAAGTTCGAGCTGTTCGACAAGATGGTGCAGCGTTACTTTCCTGGGCGAAAGGTTGGCGAGCACTACAACGCACCGCCTTCAGCAGACCTGGGCATCACCGCGCTGGTTGAGGTGGACATTGAGGAGTGGAACGCCAAGGCGAGACGCGGAGGCCCCACGGGTCCCGACGACGACAAGCCGGACGCATTAGGCACAGCGGGCGTGGTGGACCTTCGAGAGGTATAAGGAAGCTAAGCGAAGTATCAGAGAAAGTAGCTGTCAGCTTCCATTGCCATGTACAACCTTAGGTCCAAGTTGACAGTCTATAACCACGGTGCTAAAGTGTCCTACGTTGCACAATTTGGGTTTTTAACAACATATAAAACAACGTCCGGGCAATTTTGAATCGCCGGCAATTCACTGGGATGCAGCAAACGCATATGCGGGGTTATGCATTCTAGTAGTGAGAACGCCGGTGATTCAAAAAAGGAAGAGGGTGAGAATCCCTCACGGCCGCGCCACTGTAAGCGGGGAGCTTGCGGCAAAACGCCACTGGCCAACTTCATAGTAATGAAGGCTGGGAAGGCGCCGCACAGGCATCGATCCGTAAGTCAGGAGACCTGCCGGGACGTTGGAAGACTGCTTCTCGCTGGCGGAAGCCCTTCCAAGCGTTCCCTCTATTGTGGGGTTGCGCATTTAGGGTTCCGACCATTGACAAGGTCGGTTTTTTTTATAATTTTTTATGTAAGAGCAATGGGCAAATCGCCATCAATCAGGGTTTATAGGCTAACAACTGATAATGATTCTTTTTCTTACGACATCGGATACTGACATTCTGGCTCTGAGTGGGGCCGTAGACAGCTTGCCCGAAGGCTTGCGTGATACGCAGGCCGTCAATCCGCTCTCGCTGATACAGGACGGGCAGACGTTCGAAAAGTTCCTGAGCGACACGCTTCCAAAAGCGGACCTGGTGCTGCTGCGGCTGCTAGGCGGCGACAAGGCGCTGGGCGAAGACTTCGGCAAGCTTGAGGCCGCATGCCGGAGGCTGGGCAAGCCCATGGTGGCCTGCTCTGGCGAGCCTGTCCGGGACATCGTCTTCGAGAGGCGCTCGTCTCCACCTGCAATTATTGCGCAGAGCAGCTTTGAATACCTGAATCATGGCGGCGTTATAAACATCGCCAACGTACTGCGGTTCCTCAGCGACGAGGTCTTGGGCACCGAGTATGAGTACGAAGCGCCCAGGTCACTGGCTTTGGACGGCATCTATCGTCCCGGCAGTTCGGACGCGCTGACTGTCGAAGACTATCGCAAGAACCACCAGGTATCTGAAAAGCCTACCGCGGCGCTGCTTTTCTACAGAGCGCACTGGGTAAGCTCCAATCTCGAATTTGTAGACGCCATTGTGGAGGCCGTAGAGGCACAGGGCTGCAACGTCATGCCAATCTTCTGCTCTAGCCTGCGTGAGAACAACGGCGCCGTCTTTCATAAGTACCTTATGGACAACGAGAGCAACGCCACCATTGACGTAGTCATCTGCACGCAGAGCTTCGCCATGAGTCATCAGCCCGGCCTCTCGGACAGCGCGAACACTGAGGTTGGCTGGGACATAAAGGTCCTGGAGCAGCTGGACGTGCCGATACTTCAGGCCATCGTCTCTACGGAGTCCAAGGCGGACTGGGAGGGACGTGACATAGGCCTGAGTCCCCTGGACATCGCGATGAATGTCGCTCTGCCTGAGCTGGATGGGCGCATCATCACGGTGCCGGTCTCCTTTAAGGAGTCTGCCGCAGTGGAAGGCTCCGGGGACCTGCTCGGCATAGTCAAGCGCTACGTACCGGACACTGAGCAGATCGGTGCGCTGGCGTCGCTGGCCACCAGGTATGCCAAGCTAAGCCACATACCTATTGCTGACAGAAAAATCGCCTTCGTTCTGAGTAACTACCCGACCAAGGCCTCCCGTCTAGGCAATGCCGTGGGTCTGGACACGCCCGCCTCGGCTATTAACGTGCTTAACGCGATGAAGGAAGCCGGCTACACGGTAGACGACATACCGGAAGACGGCGACACCTTAATGCGTCAGCTTATCGACCGCTGTACGTACGACGTCGAGTTCCTAACACCAGAGCAGATGCGCGGCGCAGAAGGCCGAGTATCCGAAGAGGTTTACGGCAAGCAGTTTGCTGGATTCCCCGCCGACGTTCAAAAGCAGATGAAGGATAGCTGGGGTGATCCGCCGGGAACCGTTTACATGGACGCCGGCCACCTATTCGTAGCGGGCGTCAGCTTTGGCAACGTGTTCATTGGCATTCAGCCGTCGCGCGGATTTGGCG
>CAUZQF010000279.1:0-3580 GCA_963581905.1 Dehalococcoidia bacterium | reverse complement strand
CGCAGGCAGTTCTGTGGAACGTTGGCCATCACGTTACCGTCCTTGTCACAGGACCCGCTGGTGCCGTTCTGGAGAGCATGGTAGGCCTCGGAGTTCAACTGGCCCCGCATGCTTTCGAGTATGTCCAAGGCCTCGTCACACTCGTCATCTGCGCCTTCAATCACCCCGCGGCAATATGAGTTCACGTGGCATACGTGGAGACGGCCATTGCCAACGAGGCCGGGTATCTCTCGGAGGCCGTTCAGGTGGCTGCCGGACTCCTTGGTACCCAGGTGAAAGGCGATGTATCCCAACTGGTCGTTGCAGGCGCGAATGATTTCTGAAGTGATTTCTGGACTGAAGGGATGGTAGCCGCCCAGCATCTTGATGCCGATGCACCCCTGTTGCAGCGCCAGCGACACGATGTCGGCGAGCTGTGACGTAATAGGTTCCCTGCCTGGGATTGTCGAGCCGGGGATCATGGCGAAGAGTCCTGCGACGTTGAGGCCTGCCCCTCTGCGTTTGATGCCATCTATGAGATTGGGACCAGTGCCACCCATATCCAAGACGGTGGTGGTGCCTGCCTTCGCCAACATGCCATAGCCGATAGCAGGGTCCCAGTTTCGCGATAGGCCCGCGACGTGGGCATGGGTGTCAATCTGCCCTGGCATAACCCACTTGCCGGTCACGTCCACCGACTTGTCTGTTTCGTAAGGGTCGAGGTCTGGGGCTATCGCCTCGATTCTTCCGGACTTGATACCAATGTCAGCAATACCTTCGAAGGAGTTCGACGGGTCCAGCACTGTACCGCCGGTTAGAATTAGGTCAAATCGTGACATTTAAAGTTTTCAACTCCTGTGGTGTGCCGGCGAGGAACTTATCGCCGCGCCAATCCATTTTGTATTACACTACCCTGAAATCTAAGTCGGGCATCTTATTTCAACGGGATTGTACATGAAAAAGGAGGACAGTGATGAAGGTTGGAGTTATCTTTCCTCAGACTGAGATTGGCGCTGATCCAGGCGCCGTGAGAGCTTATGCCGAGGCGGCTGAGTCGCTGGGATACGATCATATTCTGGCGTATGACCATGTGGTAGGGGCTAACCCGGAGAGTCATCCCGACCTCACCGGCCCATATCGCCACACACATCTGTTCCATGAACCCTTTGTGCTGTTTGGCTTTCTGGCGGGCATCACTAAGACCATCGGACTGGTGTCGGGCATTATCATACTGCCGCAGCGACAGACTGTTCTCGTGGCCAAGCAGGCTGCGGCTGCGGACGTGCTGTCTGGAGGCAGGTTGCGACTTGGTTTCGGCACGGGCTGGAACCCTGTGGAGTATGAGGCGCTGGGAGAGGACTTTCACAACAGAGGTAGGCGGTCAGAGGAGCAGATCGAACTGCTGCGCAAATTGTGGACCGAGCCTCTGGTGACCTTTGAAGGCAAGTGGCACAAGGTCTCTGATGCAGGTCTGAATCCTATGCCCATTCAGAATCCGATTCCCATCTGGCTAGGCGGAGGTGTCGACGCCGTTGCCCGTCGGGTTGGTCGTGTGGCTGATGGTTGGATACTCACAGGCAAGCCGGACGCCAGCAGGAAGGCTCTTGTGGATACGATGCGAGCCGTTGCGCAAGAGAGCGGTCGCGACCCTAGCTCTATTGGACTTGAAGGCTGGGTTTCCGTTGGCAACCGTCCTATCGAGGACTGCGTGGAGGACGCGCTGGGATGGAGGGAGCTGGGTGCCACACACCTGTCCTTCAACACGATGAATAGCGGCCTGGATACGCCTCAGGCTCACATAGATGCCATCACTCGTGCCAGAGAGGTGGCAGCGGCGCTATAGAGGCCTCTCGGAAGCCTTCTTTTGCAAAGTGTCAGAAACGGGGGCTGGCTAATCGTCGGCCAGTACTACCTCAGGTTCGTCGTCCTGGCCTGCGCCGGAGAATAGCTCGTCGAGCACCTTGTCCTCTGCGGTCTCGTACTCGATCAGGTATTCAGCGATCTTCGCCAATGTCTTGCGATTATCTGAGATTCGCTGTCGGGCGTTATCGTGGGCTTGCTCGATCAGGAGCTTGACTTCGCTGTCAATTACCTCCGCGAAGTGGTCGCTATAGTCAACCTGTTCGTGGATCTCCCGTCCGAGGAACACCATCTCCTCGCGCTTGCCGAAGGTGCGTGGACCAAGTTTCTTGCTCATTCCCAGCTGAGTGACCATGGCTCTGGCAATCTTCGTGGCCTGCTCCAGGTCGTTGCTGGCTCCGGTGGTTATCTCGCCGAATTCCAGTTCCTCAGCCGTCCTTCCACCCATGGCGACTGCCAGTCGGGCTTCCAGTTCTTTCTTGGAGACCATGGAGTGCTCTTCTTCTGGCGAGAACCGGGTATAGCCTCCCATTTGCCCCCTGGGAACTATCGATATCTTCGTAACGTTGTCAGCTTCAGGGGTAAGAAAGCCGACGAGAGCGTGGCCTGCTTCGTGGTATGCCGTGATTCGTTTTTCCTGGTCGCTGACCACGCGGCTCTTGCGGGCTGGTCCGGCGATAACTCTGTCGATGGACTCAGCGAACTCCTCGTTGGTAATAGTGTTCAGGTGTCTGCGGGCTGCCAGGATGGCGGACTCGTTGACTAGGTTGGCCAGATCGGCACCGCTAAAACCTACGGTCTGCTTGGCGACCCTGGACAGGTCTATCTCATCGGCCAGGGGTTTGCCTTTGGAATGGACTGCTAGTATCTCTTCTCGGCCCTTGACGTCGGGATTACCCAGTGTGACGCGGCGATCGAAGCGGCCTGGTCGCAGAAGCGCCGGGTCCAAGATGTCCGGCCTGTTTGTTGCGGCTAGGACGATTACGTTGACGCTTACGTCGAATCCATCCATCTCAACCAGAATCTGGTTCAGCGTCTGTTCACGCTCGTCGTGACCGCCGCCTAGTCCCGCGCCACGATGTCGGCCCACGGCGTCGATCTCGTCCACGAACACTATGCATGGGGAGTTGCGCTTGGCCTGATCGAAGAGGTCACGCACGCGGGACGCGCCCACGCCGACGAACATCTCGACGAACTCAGAACCTGATATCGAGAAGAAAGGTACGTTAGCCTCACCGGCGACTGCCCTGGCCAACAGGGTTTTCCCTGTACCAGGAGGACCTACCAGTAGCACGCCCTTGGGGATTTTGGCACCCAGGCTGGTGAACCGCTCCGGGAACTTCAAGAATTCGACGACCTCTTCCAGCTCTTCTTTGGCCTCTTCAACGCCAGCAACGTCAGAGAAGCTGACTGAAGGGCTGTTGCCCACGAACATGCGGGCGCGGCTCCGGCCGAAGCTGAAGGTCTGATTGCTGTTGCCCTGTGCCTGGCGCATCATGAACAGTAGTATGGCACCGAAGAAAATCAGGGGAAGGAAGTTAATCAGGATTCCAAATATGCTTCCGAATCCGCTAGAACCCTTAATCTCGATCTGGACGTTGGAGGCTAGGGGGGATATGCCCGCCTTCTCCAAAATCTTGACGATGGAAGAGCCCGTCTCTTTTCGGGAGGTCAGAGTTTCCCCTATGTTTGTGTACAGGGTCAGCCTGTCGCCATTGACCTCAATCCGGTCTATGTCGCC
>CAUZQF010000278.1:0-3587 GCA_963581905.1 Dehalococcoidia bacterium | reverse complement strand
GTAAATGGTGTACCGGCGCTGGCTGTAATTTTCTTCAGCGTGATAGCCGGGGTACTGGCGGACAGGGCGGATAGGCGGTCGCTGGTGAAAAGGGCCAGGTTGGGGATGGTTGGCTTGACCTTCCTGATGGGCGCGCTGGTGACGGCCGGATTTATCGAGTTATGGCAGCTTGTCGCGATAGTGGTAGTGGCTATGAGCGTCAACGCAGTGGACATGCCCAACTCTCGAACGCTGGTCTGCGATGTTGTGGCAGGCAAAGGCGATCTGCTTAGCGCAACCTCCCTGAATAGCATCGCTCGAAATTTGGGGTTCATCATAGGACCTTTGCTGGTGGGCCTGCTCATAGGGAACATTGGTGTGGATGCGGCGCTGTATTTCCTTGCGGGAGTTTATGCGCTTGCCTTCGTTTCCGTGTTCGGCGTAAAGGTGACCAGTCAACAATCCAGCAATGCGGGCAGCGTCGGTTGTACGGACGTGCTGAAGGATATGAAAGGGGGATTTTCGTATATAAGGCAGACGTCAAAGGTTGCGTGGATTGTGGGCACGGCCTTCACAGCGCCCCTGGCTGGAGTCTTCTTCGGCATGATGCCTGTGTACGCCAAAGATGTGCTGGTGGTGGGACCGCAGGGTTTGGGTATGATGATGGCTGCGTTTGGAATCGGTGCCGTGATCAGCTCGGGGCTGCTAAGCGTATTCGGTGACCTCAAGAGGAAGAGCTTGGCACTGGCAGCATCCGGGGCGCTGTTTTCTATAGCGATGATCATCAGGGCCTTTTCAAGTAGCTTTCAGCTTACGCTGGCCGCGATCTTTCTGGCAGGGATTGCCGGTGGGTTCTGGATGACTATGACTAACACGATGGTGCAACTGGTTGTTTCCGACGAGATGCGAGGAAGAGTAGTTAGCATTTTCATGATAGGTATTCATATGATGGCGCTGGGCTGGTTGATCGGCGGAGTCATGGCAGTGTTTTTCGGGAATGCCGGTGCCCTGGTCGTAGCAGCGATGTTGTTTGGTGGCTTCGGAATCTTTGCCTACGTTAAGTCCAGCGAATTCAGGGCCGTATAGCAGGTCTGGCTATGTATAGGGAACGGGCGATGCGGTGAAGAGTTACTCAGGCTACGTTTGCTATCGCTGAACAAAAAAAGCTCTAGTCCGGCGATGCTTTTCACTTTTGGGTGGCACGATAGTATAATCCCAGCGAAACTCAGATTACAGGCGCGAGGGGACTATTGGGATGACGAACTGGAGCGGCGATCCGGAAGATATTTATAGCTCACTGGGCGTGAAGAGAGTCATCACGGCGTCGGGGACGACCACGGCGTACGGCGGGTCGAAGCTGCGGCCCGAGGTCATGGAGGCCATGAACAAGGCCGCGACCATGATGGTCAACATGGATGATCTCAATCGCGCGGCCAGCAAGGCCATCGCAGCCGCCACGGGAGCCGAGGCAGGCTTCGTTTCTGGGGGATCGGCCAGCGGGCTGGTGCTGCAGGCGGCGGCAGTTCTGGCGGGCTCCGACCCGGCGAAGATGCGCCAGCTTCCGAATACCGACGGCATGAAGAACGAGTTCATCATTCACCGCACCCATCGCTTTCCCTATGACCAGTGCTACGTATCCGCAGGCGCCAAGTTTGTGGAGATCGGCGACGGTCGGCGCTGCTATCCCTGGGAGATGGAGGCGGCCTTTACCGAAAACACGGCTGCTGCGGTGTACCTCTTCTCCAACTTCACCTCGCGCAGGGCAATCGCTTTTCCGGAGTTTTGCGAGATTGCTCACTCCCACGGCGTGCCTGTCGTAGTGGACGCGGCCTCCTACGTGCCACCGCGTAGCCACCTGAAGCGGTTCACTCGCGAGGGTGCCGACATGGTCATCTACAGCGGAGGTAAGGCGGTGCGCGGTCCACAGGGCACCGGCATTCTATGTGGCAAGAAGGACCTGATCGACGCGGCCTTTGCCAATGCGTCGCCTCATCAGTTCATCGGTCGCAGCGCCAAGGTTGCCAAGGAGGAGATCATAGGTCTGCTGGCTGCACTGGAGATCTTCCTGGCTGAGGACGAGGACGCCCAGATGGCCAAGCTCCGTGAGATGTCGCAGAAGGTGGTGGACGCGCTGGTGGAGGTGCCCGGGCTGCAGGTTACGCTGGAGCACGACCCCTATAACTACCTGACGCCTCATGCGTTGCTGAAGTTCACGCCGGAGTGGCGCGGCCCGGAGCGGGACGACATCTGGCAGGCCATGGCTGATGGCGACCCGCCGGTTTATTTGCATAACATCCACAACCCCGACGAGCTAGCCGTCGATCCCATCAACCTGGACGACGAAGAGCTCGGCATCGTAATCGACCGGCTGCGGGAGACGCTGTTGGGGTAGGGGGATTTAGTCATTTAATCCCACACAGGCCTTTTTTCGTTTTCAAAGGAACAAAGCTCTTTGACGGGTCTGGCACAACTAGTCTGTTAATTTCAGACCTCATCTCAATCGATGCTGACGGCCTGAAGACGGACCAGAATAAGGACCGTACTTTTGAGACGACTTGGGCTGCCACCGATTACATTCTGACTCCGTCAAACGCGGCTCCTGTTGATGGGGATAATCTATCATCTCGGCCATTTACACGGATCGCAGTAGATGGCGATGCGGGATCCAAGTCCGAGTTTCCGCAGGGAATGCAGACTGTGCAAATTGCTGGCCTCTGGGGCTTGTGGCTATGCGTGGCGCGAGCTGTCGAAACGGCAGACGCTGTGGCCGACATTACGACCACCATCGATGCTGTCTCTTCAAGGGCCAGTGTCGAGGCCGGTCACACGCTGCTCATCGACACCGAACAGATGTATGTGCAGAGCTGCAGCAGCAATACGTTGACTGTTGTTAGAGGGGTCAACAGCACGGCGGCGTCTCACGCAGGCTCAACGGCTATCGATATCTACCAGTACCCGGGCGCAATCGCAGAGGCCACCATCATACAGTGGGCAAGACTGTGGAGAAGAAGGGACGGCGCCTATTCCGGCAATGGAGGCCCTGCCGGTGCCATCGCAGGCCCGGACGAAGACGTTCGGCTGATGCTAGGCCAGTTTCGTCGGCACGCCCTGGGGGTCGGCGTCTGGGCTGATGAGATTAAAGATGCCAAGGACGGCCTTGTGTCGCTGTTGGCAGGCATATCCGGACTAACAGTGGTGGACTATCCTGCGGCTTCGATAAACCAGCTTCCGGCGGCAATTGTCCTGTTCGAGTCTCGGAAGGCCAACCAGCTTATCGGCGGGAGCAGCTTCACAGGGCAGCTCAAGGTCGTTTTGCTCGTGTCGTCCGCCGATGCCCAGCAGGCCTATGACGCCTTCGACAGCTACATGGAACCGCTGGGAGCAGCAAGTCTTGAGGCCGCCGTGGACGCTGATAATACCTGGGGAGGCAGCGTCGATGATGGCCGGCTGGTATCCATCGATAATATTGGCCCGCACAAGCAGTGGGGTAGCGCCTATGTAGGGGCAGACTTCCATTTCGGCTTCGTAAAGAGCGTTGCCGGGTAGGGGATATCACTACAATAATTTCCCTAGACAATCCCGACGTGCTAAAATACTCTGGTATGTCC
>CAUZQF010000277.1:0-3591 GCA_963581905.1 Dehalococcoidia bacterium | reverse complement strand
CTTCGAGGACGGCGCTGCGATTATGCTTCAGGGCATGACGGCGCACTACCTGTGCCACAGCAGCTTCCCAATCAAGCAGGGCGATACTGCGCTGGTTCACGCGGCAGCCGGAGGCGTTGGCCTGATTTTGACCCAGATGATCAAGATGCTGGGCGGCACTGTAATTGGCACCGTCTCCACCGACGCCAAGGCCGAGTTGGCCAAGAACGCTGGCGCGGACCATATCATCAAGTACACGGAGCAGGACTTCGAAGAAGAGGTTAACAAAATCACCGGCGGCGCTGGCATTGAAGTCGCCTACGACTCCGTCGGCCTGACCACCTTCGACAAGAGCATCGCGTGCCTGAAGCATCGCGGATACCTGGTGCTATTTGGCGCATCCAGCGGTCAGGTGCCGCCGGTGCCGATCCCCGTCTTGAATGCAAAATCGCTATTCTTGACCAGACCTGGCCTGGTTAGCTACACGCTCACTCGCGAAGAGCTTGAGCAGAGAGCTGGCGATGTCTTGGGCTGGGTCGCTTCTGGCAAACTGAAGCTGCACATGCACGGCAGCTTCCCACTAAGTGAGGTTGCCGAGGCGCACACACAGCTAGCAGGACGTCTCACTACTGGCAAACTGCTTCTCATACCGTAAAGACCCAATTCATAAACAGACGGGACCTGAAATATATGCCCGAAACATCTGAAAAAAAACCTAAGATCAAAATAGTGGCAACTGGCGGAAGTATCGCTGGACAGGGTCCCGATCGCCTGGATTACATACTGTACCCAGAGGTCGGGGGACACCTGACGATAGATGAGTCCCTGGCCCGCATTCCAGAGGCCGCCGATATAGCTAACATCTCTGCAGAGGACCTGGTCAGCGTCGGTAGCACGGCCATAGGTCCTGGCGACTGGCTTGCCTTGGCCAACAAGATCAACGGCCTGCTGGCAGAGGACCCGGATCTGGCAGGCGTCGTCGTTACGCACGGCACGGCGACCCTGGAGGAGACGGCATACTTCCTACATCTGACGGTGAAATCGACGAGGCCTGTCGTCATAACAGGAGCGATGCGTCCGCCCACGGCCATGGGCACAGATGCTGACCTTAACCTGATGGACGCCATACGTCTGGCATCAAGTCCGCGAGCTGTCGGCCTCGGCGTGCTGACGGTGCTTAACAACGAAATTCACTGCGGAAGGGACGTCACAAAGTCCAACACGTACAGGGTGGATACCTTCCGGCCTAACGAGCTAGGGTTTCTTGGATACGTAGACTCGGACGGACAGGTGATGATCTACCGAAAGCCTGCGCGAGGTCACACGGTGGACACGCCCTTCGACGTCAGCGGGCGCACGTCCCTACCCCGCGTGGACATCGTGTACGCCTACGCCGGTGCCGACGGGATGCTGGTCGATGCCGCTGCCAATGGTGGCAGCGATGGGCTTGTCCTGGCAGGCTTCGGCGGTGGCACCTTCCCGCCCACTTTCATCGAAGCGGGAGCACGGGCCGTCGAGAAGGGCATCCCAGTGGTGCTGGCGTCGCGCTCCACGGCTGGTCGTGTCATCATCACGCCGCGAAAAACAGAGCAGGGCTTCATGGTCAGCGATAACTTACCGCCTCAAAAGGCCCGCATACTGCTCATGCTGGGACTGGCGGTAAGCAAAGACAGGGCAGAGCTACAGGATTTCTTCTACACTTTTTAAAATTTTGAAATACGATTTCAGGCCCTTGTGCTCATATACTCGAACCGATACGAGTCCCATCGATGATTAGTGTTACGAGAGATCGGCCGACAAACCTCATTCCAACGGAGTAGACAATGAACGTATACGACTGCATTCGAACACGGCGAACCGTGCGAAATTTCAAGCCCGACCCCGTGCCGCCCGAGCTTATTCACAAGCTGTTAAAGGTGGCGCGGTGGTCGCCAAGCTCCAGCAACCTACAGCCCTGGCACCTGGTTGTGATCACAGAGCCCGACACCATAAAGAAATTGGCTGAGATAGCCACCCAGGGACCGTTCATCGACGACGCGCCTCTCCTCATCGCGATGGTAATGGAAGAGACGAACCGCCCTGCCCTCGACGCTGGTCGCGCCATTCAGCAGATGGAGCTTCTGGCATGGTCTGAAGGGATGGGCACCTGCTTCGTAGGATTCCGGGAGCCGTCTCAGCAAGAGGCCGTCAAGAGCCTTCTGGAAATCCCAGACAACATGGAGCTCATCACAGTGCTTCCCTTCGGCTTCCGTGGCGAACGGCCAAAGGGAACGGGAGTGCCCCGCAAACCCTTGGCCGAGATGGCGCACCAGGGCAAATTCGGCGTGCCGTACTCGGGTTAGCATTGCCAAGTTGTCGGGCCGAGGGCCGAAGTCTATAATGCCGGACAAGTCGTTCACACTGGGACGGCTACACTTTCGAACATGAGGTAGACAGTCATGACATTGCCGGAACGAATGAAGTTCGGAATCTTTATGGGGCCCTTTCACAGAGTCGGCGAGAACCCAACGCTGGCGCTGGATCGCGACCTCGAACTGGTCCAGTGGCTGGACTACCTTGGCTACGATGAGGCCTGGATTGGCGAGCATCATAGCGCTGGCTGGGAGACGATCTCATCGCCTGAGATTTTCATGGCCGTGGCTGCAGACCGCACGAAGAATATCAGGTTAGGCACAGGTGTACTGAGCCTACCTTACCACCACCCGCTCATGGCCGCTAACCGCATGGTCCAGATCGATCACATGTCCCACGGCCGCGTCATGATGGGCGTTGGCCCCGGCGCGCTTCCCGGCGACGCCTACATGATGGGCATCGACCCCACGACACAGCGCGAGAAGATGGACGAGGCGCTGGGAGTAATCATACGCCTGTTCACCGAAACTGAGCCCATAACCTACAAGAGCGACTGGTTTGAGCTAAACGAGGCGATGCTTCAACTCAGACCTTATCAGAAGCCCCATATGCCCATCGCGGTAGCAGCGATACAGTCGCCTGCAGGAGTAGCACTGGCCGGTAAGTACGGTGCATCTGTGCTTACGATCACCGTGCCGCGTGACCCCTCTGCCGGACCTGCCGATCTTGAGGCTCTCTGGCGCATCGCCGAGGAGTCTGCCGAAAAACATGGCAAGACCATGGACCGCAACGAGTGGCGCCTGTCCATACCGGTCCACCTGGCGGATACTCGTGAGCAGGCCTTTGAGGAAGCCCGCATCGGCGCAGGGCAGTTCCTGCGGGAATACACCGAAGGGACCAACGGCCGCAAGCCGCTATTCGATGGCCCCCTTGAACAGGTCATCGATGCAATGGCGGAAAGCGGTGCCTGGATCATCGGCACTCCGGACGACTGCATTGAGGCCATCCACAAACTTGACCAGCAGAGCGGCGGCTTCGGCGGCTTCCTGGTGCAGACCATCGACTGGGCTCCCAGGGAGAAGATACTGCATAGTTTCGAGCTTCTGGCCCGATACGTCATGCCCCAGTTCCAGGGCTCCATATCCGGCCTGGCAGCTTCCAATAAGTGGGCAACGGAGCGCCAAGAAGTACTGGTGGCTGGCAGGGTCCGCGCCATCGACCGGGCGAAGCAGGCCTACGCAGAGCGCCCTCGATAGCAGA
>CAUZQF010000276.1:0-3597 GCA_963581905.1 Dehalococcoidia bacterium | reverse complement strand
GTGGCAGCGGTCTGTATGGAGATTGCCAGGGATACTTCCAAGGCCTTCGAGTTCACTAATAAGGGAAACATGGTTGCAGTGGTCAGCGATGGCTCCGCAGTATTGGGCTTGGGCAACATTGGTCCCGAGGGATCCATGCCAGTCATGGAGGGCAAGGCGGTCCTTTTCAAGGAACTGGCAAACATAGATGCGTGGCCTATCTGCATCTCTGCCCACGAGCCAGAAGAGATCATTATGGTGGTGCGCAGTCTGGCCCCAACCTTTGGCGGTATCAACCTGGAAGACATTGCTGCTCCCAAGTGCTTCGTAATAGAGGAGGCTCTTCAAGATCTAGGCATTCCGGTCTTCCATGACGACCAGCATGGCACGGCGGTAGTGGTGCTGGCTGCAATGATCAATGCTCTCAAGGTCGTCAAAAAAGAGTTCCACGACATAAAGGTGGTATTCAGCGGCGCAGGAGCCAGCGGCATTGCCTGTGCCAAGATACTGCAGGTCATGGGCGTGGAGAACATCATCCTGGTGGACACTCGAGGCGCCATTTACAAAGGCCGAGACAATCTCACTCCCGTAAAGGAAGAGATCTCCAAGACCACCAACCCAGAGAACGTTCACGGAGACATTCACGTGGTCATCAAGGGAGCGGACGTCTTCATAGGTCTTTCGACTGCAGACCTGCTTAAGGCGGAGGATATACGCACAATGAACAATGATGCTATTGTGCTGGCGATGGCCAATCCCATGCCTGAGATATCACCTGAGGAAGCTAAGAAGGGCGGTGCCGTCATCGTTGGCACAGGCCGCAGCGACCTCCCGAACCAGATAAACAATGTGCTGGCCTTCCCAGGTATTCTTCGGGGTGCCCTGGACGTTCGAGCGGACCGAATCACCACCCGAATGAAGATTGCCGCTGGCCATGCCATTGCTGCGCTGGTGGACGAGCCTACACCCGAAGAGATTATTCCATACCCCTTGGATGAGGCCGTGGTGCCCGCAGTTTCTAAGGCTGTAGCTGACGCTTGGAACTCGGAGAAGGACTAGGCCCTACATCGTTCAGGGCCGGATTATGGTCATCTCGACGGTGTCTTGCCTGCCCTGTGCGTGAGGACCCCTTGTCCGAATTGTTTTGTATTAGAAATACAGAACAATTCGAAACTACCTGATATCGAAGTAAACTGTTGGAGATAAGGCCATGGCTGCATCATCAACCAGGTTGAGTTTCAACACTGTCGACGGCTCAGAGAAGGTTCTGACGCCGGAGTTTATCGAACTGGTTGTGACTGCCCACGACAAGTTTTCTGATCGAGTCCAGGATATACGCAACAGGCGCGAGGCAATGCTGCAACGAGCGATCAAGCATGGTATCATGCCGGACTTCCTCCCTCCTTCCGAAGCGACCACTGGCGACTGGCAGGTGCCTCCTGTGCCGGAAGACCTTCGGCTACCGGGCATCGAGATTTCAGGACCGGTGTCCATAGCCAGTATGGCCATCAACGCCGTAAACACTGGCCCTGAAGGTGAGCGAGCCGCGGGCTATCTGGATGATGACGAAGACTCCGGTGGCCACTCCCTCGCCGATACCGTCAGCGCTGCCATTAACCGGCTGGGCATACCCTGACGTTCCATAACCCAGACCGCGACCGCACATATACTATCCTGCCGGGTGAGACACCTTTCTTCATGCACCTGGAGCGTGGGCTGCACCTGGACGAGGCCGATTTCCTGGTGGATGCAAGCCTATTTCCGCGACCATCCTGGGCATGGCTCTGACCTTTGCTTATGTGGGCAAGGCCCAGGTGAAGCGAGGGCGAGGGCTGTACTTCTACCTGCCCAAAACAGAGGTAGTCGAGGAGGCAGAATTCTATCGCGACTTCTTCGACTTCTGCAAAGATTACTTGCAGTACCCTGACGACGCGGTGATTCGAGCAATATTCCTCGTCGAGTCGCTACCCGTGGTCTACATCATGGAAGAGATGCTCTATGCCCTAGGTCCCTACGCCGCCGGGTTGAACGCTGCTCGTTGGGATCTGAAGGCTAGCATATTGGAATATGTCATGGCCGATCCGGATATGGTTTGGCCGGACCGTTTCGGTGTGGATATCAAGACCACTCCGTTCATTGCGGGCATTTTTCGACGGTTGGTCGCAGTTTGTCTCAAGCATGGTGCTGTGCCTATCGGAGGAATGGCAACCGCCCTTCCCAGTCGTGACGACGAGGTCAACAGAGTCGCGGTGGAGTCTATCAATGGCGACAAAGAGTGGGAGGCGCAGCAAGGCTTTATCCGAGGGTGGGTCGCGCACATCTTCCACATGAAGACTGCCGGTGACCCGTTTAAAGATCTGGTGGCCACAGACTGGAAGCCGACGGAAGGCATGTCTGACCCTGGGAACTATCAGGTGGTCATCGAAGCGCCAGAGGGTCCGACGACTTTGGCTGGCACCCATCGCAATGCTCGCATGATCATCGAGTACGTAGAGGGCTGGCTGGGAGGTCGTGGTGCCAAGAGCATCGACAGCCTTGAGGGACAACGGGGCATTCACCCCGCGCTGATGGAAGACCTAGCGACAGGACGAATCTCCGTTGCGCAGATGGCCCAACGAATCATTCACGGTGTTGTAACAGAGGACACGGAGCAAAGGCATAATCTGTCCTTGGCGAAGCGGGTGCTGCAGGAAGAACTGGACGATATATTGAAATCCCGCAAGGAAGAAGTTACGGCAGGTGAGTCGTCTGCCAGCGCAGATTACTTGGAACAGGAAGCCCGGTATCAGGACGCATACAAAGTCTCTTTGCGCTGGATCAAGAACTATGTGGAACTGGACTTCCACAGTCTGGGCACCTACAGTCGATCCGATTTTGATCGCATCACTGCAGAGCCGGATGCCTTCTAGGTATTGGGATCAATTAGCCTCCCTCTTTTTTAATCAAATTCTTACTCAGTCTC
Source organism: Dehalococcoidia bacterium (assembly GCA_963581905.1). Taxonomy (GTDB): domain Bacteria; phylum Chloroflexota; class Dehalococcoidia; order Lucifugimonadales; family JADFKI01; genus Casp-Chloro-G4. The sequence goes on along the minus strand of CAUZQF010000276.1, from coordinate 656 downwards.
TGTTGTCTACATCTGCGAACCTCGGCCAGGATTGCTGTATTTGCACCGAGCTTAGTGGATTGATTGTTACTCGACACATGGGCGCGGAGCCTGTGTTACGGAACTGGTGCTCGCGGCCCGGTGGGACTAGCACGCAGTCGCCTTTCTTAATCGGGTACTCTTTGCCCTCGACCCACAGCACTCCTGCGCCCTCGGTAATGAAGGCCTGATGCTCCCACTCGTGGGTGTGCTGGGCGCTATTGCCACCCGCGGGGTGCTGGACGTAAAGCATGACGTAGTTCGGTACGCCGTCGTCTGGCCCAAGAACAGGATTACTGTTTCCTTCGAAGTTCTTTATCACTGGTTTCATTACTTCTCCTAATGCCCTTCGACGAACCCCGACTCAGTCGAAGATGCTCGATGAAATCGGCACTCAGGACGAACGGGCTTTGTGAATCACGATCGTGGTGAGCCTGTCAAACCCTTAGCCTTTTTGTTCGGCCAGTACTCTTTCAGCTACGCCAGTGGTATTGTCGCTATGACGGCTGGCTGATCACCATAGACGCCGGTTGTGTGGCCTTTGCCTGTGGTGTCCTCCACAAGTCGAGCGTCGCCTGCGTTGAAAACCTTCTTCGTGCCGTCGCTGAAGCCGATCTCCAACGAACCGGACAGGATTA
>CAUZQF010000275.1:0-3620 GCA_963581905.1 Dehalococcoidia bacterium | reverse complement strand
AATCTCCCCTTGCCCTTAACAACGAAAATCGCTGACTCACAGTTAGTGTGGTAATGGGGGCTGGATGCACATGCTGGCGGGATAGTAGCGATCGCCATGTGAATGCCCTCTGTGCCAGCCAGGGACTTGGACACACCTGCCAAGCGAGTCATGGCACCAGATGACACCTCGACTTCTAATTCATCGCTATGAATAACTATACACTTGGCGTCTAGTTGCTTGTCCATGGGCCAAAGTATATCATCCAGCCAATCTATTGTGAAGCCAATATCTACCGCGTAGGTTGCCTTAACACCTTGCCAAAATCAGACTTTCGATTCCACCACACCTTGCGAGTCCGCTGGGGCGAGTGCGATGCCCAAGGCATTGTTTTCAACGCTCAGTACTTGAACTACGTCGAGGTTGTGCAAGCAGAGTACTATCGCAATATAGGTGTGCTGCTTTACGACGAGGATTCACGTAAGGACTTTGATGTGGCGACGGTAAATGTGTCACTCAACTACCTGGCGCCCGCAGTGGTTGACGACCTGCTTGATATATATATGAGGGTTAGCGGAATCGGCAATAGCAGCATCAGGGTCGCTGTGGAAATGCACCGCCAGGCCCCCGAAGAGTTGATCGCCACCGGGGACAACGTCTACGTGGCGTACGATTCCCGACAAAGGAAGTCCCATCCTGTTCCGGAAGACATACGCGAGAAAATCAGCATCTTCGAGGGATTACCGAGGGACTAGCAAGGGATTAGATTCGAGATCGGAATTTAGTCCTCGATAACCAGTGCCGTCAATTCCTGTTCCGACATGGCAAGAGAAGGCTCGGACGCCTCAAGAGCAGAATGCTCATCGGCGCGCCATGTGACCATCGCAGCAGCGGTCAGCGCGATAGTTAGCAAAATGAGCATGCTGAGTATCATTTCATCAGCAAACGCCGTCGAGGATACCTGAAGTATCACTGTGAGAACGATGATCTTGACTACTAGCTTGACCAGTGGGTGCCTCCACACAAAGCGCGTCCGGTTGGCACCCATTATACGCACGGTACAGGCATGCATCAAATAGGCAATGCCTTACAGATTCATAACCTGAGCCTAAGCTTGCCTTCTTAAGCGCGACGGCCTCATTAGCCAAGATCGACCTTTGCGATAACTGCGGCGTTGGCCATGATTGACTTGTCGCCGGAACCCTCTCGGCCTTCGATTTCCAGACCGCCCTGCACTACCTTTAGCACTGCCTTGCCGTGAGGTAGCACGGCTAACACCGTCGCCTCATCGACTTCGTCAGGCTTTGGAATGCCAACGGTCACCTCCACAACCATGTTCTTGGCGGCGTCCGGGCCGAGGTGACTCAGAAGCATCAGACTGCTCTGGTGCACGGCGTTCCATACCGCGCGTCTTGCCGCCTCGGTATAGTTGTGTCCGTGCAGATCGATTCCCATGCCCATTTCCAGTATCACTGGCTTCAGCGCCATGTTATCTCCTCCGATTTTGTTGGATTACATCTCACGTGGAGAGCATAGTATGCCATAGGGGAGGTGCGGCAGGCCACGCCAAAGCCTGCGAGGAGAAGCGCAAAGAAAAAGCGAAAGGCCTCAAGCTTGTCATATAAAACTTTCTTGAGCAGTTGGCGTGGACTTGTTAGAATACGGTTCCGACCCATCGTATGAGCGGGAGTAACTCAGTGGTAGAGTTCTTGCTTCCCAAGCAAGCTGTCGCCGGTTCGAATCCGGTCTCCCGCTCCAAAGACAAACTGATGGCGAGCCTATCTGTGTCACAACGTCTCCTCGCCAAGGAAACTTCTTAACTAGGCTAACTCAGTCTGTCTCAATCGTGCTGCACCCCTAGGCTTTCCCGTAAGCTACTGCACAAGAATTCTTGTATATTTCGCCGCAGGCAGGCCCAATGCCGGTACACTGTCGTCGCATGAATCGAACAAAGGGGGAGTGTTGCTGGGGTTTAAGCATGTAATCCACTTCCTGAGAGATCGCTGGCAGCGCGAGAATGGCTATCGCCAGGTACTGAAGATTGCGATTCCGCTCGCCCTGAGCATGGGCTCCGTAGCTATCATGCTCTTCGTGGACCGGATGTTTCTGACATGGCACTCAGCAGAGGCCGTCGCGGCCTCGATGCCGGCCGGCATGCTCAATTTCGCCCTGATGACTCTGTTCATGGGCACCGCCGGATACACGAGTACCTTTGTCGCGCAGTACCAGGGCGCGGGGCTGCATAAGCGCATTGGGCCTACCGTCTGGCAGGGCATTTACATATCGCTGATCGGTGGAACGCTGATCCTTGCATTGGTGCCTTTCGCAGGGATTTTCTTCCGCTTTGTCGGACACGATGCCGCAGTCCGCGAGAACGAGATCGTTTACTTTCGTATATTAACCCTTGGGGCCATGCCATTTATTGCATCCGCCGCCATTGCAGGCTTTTACTCCGGGCGGGGCAAGGCGTGGCCCATAATGTGGGTGAACGTGTTTGCGAGTGCCATTAACGCGACTATGGACTACGTCTTAATATTCGGCCACTGGGGGTTTCCAGAGCTTGGGATTAGAGGAGCCGCAATAGCCACAGTCATCTCCGCGAGCGCCCAATTACTCATCTACTTGGCATTGCTTTCGAGGCCCGAGAACAACAACCAATACCTTAGCTTTGCGGGATGGCGTTTCGAACGCGCCCTGTTCGCGCGCCTCATGAAGTTCGGACTTCCGAACGGACTCCAATTCTTCATCAACATGATAGGACTAACTGTTTTCATCCTATTAATGGGTCGCCTTGGTGCCGTGTCATTGGCAGCAACCAATATCGCCATTAACGTCAATATTCTTGCCTTCCTGCCGATGATTGGTGTTGGGATAGCGATCTCTGTGCTCGTAGGCCAGTCCCTCGGAAGAGACAGGCCCGATCTTGCGGAGAGAAGCGTTTCCGCAGGGGCGCACATATGCTTCATCTATATGGCGACCGCAGCGGCGCTCTATTGGTTTGCGCCTGGCATTTTTCTGAGTCTTTTTGCGGCCCGGGCGGATGCGGAGAGCTTCGCCGAGATTCGGCCAATTGCGGTCGTCGGGCTTCGCTTCGTAGCCGTCTTTTCCCTGTTTGACACATTGGATATTATATTCTCGTCAGCCCTCAAAGGAGCGGGCGACACCCGTTTTATTATGTCTGTAGCCTTGCTGGTTTCTACGGTAGTGCTGGTGATCCCGAGCTTCATTGCCCTGGTGTTGCTCGAGGCAGGCATCGCCTGGGGTTGGGGCATCCTGACCGCCTACATCATCGTCCTTGGGTTCACCTTCCTTTTCCGTTACAAGGGAGGGAAATGGAAGTCCATGCGGGTCACTAAGGAGGGCGTTTCCACCTCCACCGACACATCTCTCGAACAGGCTGGCGTGGAATGAGCATTTACAATCGGCATCGAGACAAGCCGTCGCGTGTCCGAATCCCGTCTCCCGCTCCAAAAGCGTTGCCCAGAGGCCCATCATCTCTACTATTAAAGTCCCCTATTATATATCGCAGCGTTTCGTAGCTTGAGTGGAGGGGTTACTTCCTTACTGAATGTCCGAACATGAAGGTTCGACCAAAGGATTACGTTCGTTTCATCTGGAGCGGAACTATGAATAATGCGGAC
>CAUZQF010000274.1:0-3628 GCA_963581905.1 Dehalococcoidia bacterium | reverse complement strand
TTTTGTTATGAGAAATAACTGGCTAGTCGACACTGTACGCAAACTGAGTCGGCGACAAATTGCTGTACTCCTGGTTGTTGTCATCGGTTCGTTCCTGGCAACCTACGGTATCTCCAACGCAAGGTCATCCTCCGGGAGCGTGTCCCTGGAGGAGAACCAGCGCCTGATTCCTATTCGCACAGGCCTGCTGATAAATGAGATTGCCATCAATGGCAGCATCACTTTCGCCAACAAAGAGATTCTCAGCTTTGGCTCGCAAGGCACTGTGGAAGAGGTACTTGTTAGTGAGGGGCAAGAAGTCGAAAAGGGCCAGCCTCTTGTTCGACTGGACTCCGAAACGGCGGCGCAGCTTCAGGTAGCCTTCGCGCAGGCCAATCTCGATTACATAGAGGCCAAGGCAACTCTGGATGCTGCCAGCGCCTCGAACCTACCTTTGGCCAGGGCAGGGCTCGATTTGCAGACCGCCCAGGACGAGCTTGAGGTTCTTCTGGGGCCAGACCCTCAGATCCTCGCAGACGCCGAGAGCGCCACAGCCGAGGCAGCCATCGCCCTCCGAGATTCGCAAGAGTCCTTCGACGACGTGGCGGAGCCATCAGATGAATTCGTCGCGCAGGCCGAGTCAGTGGTCGCGGAAGCTGCCATCGACCTTCGGGATGCTAAAGAATCATTGGGGAAAGATGCGGTTACTGCATCCAATGACGTCGCAGTCGCCATCAAAGACCTGTCAGTGGCAAAGCAGGATCTGATCATCGCCCAGGACACAAGGTCAACCGATGACGCGAAGGTCGACCTCGACGATGCCAAGCAAGACTACGCCGACTCCATAAAAAAGTGGTCCGGCGTGATTCTTACCGACGAGGAAGTGCAGCAGCCATCGGAAACACTCTTTCAAGCCTGGGACTTTGATCCAAAGGTTGTTTACAAAGCAGGCTACCATCTGTTTCCCAGGGGTGTGTTTGAGGACAACGCCGACACCAGGTGGAACGAGCTTTCCGTGTTCGGCTGGGTGTCATTGCACCCCTCTGGCGGTTCGATCGAAGTAACTTGTGACATCGAATCAGAAGAGGACGTCACGACTACCACCTCTGGCAGAAACACAACGTCAGCAGCGCAGGAATTCTGCATACAACGGGACACGGAGAATGCCTGGCTGGCCCTCCTGGACAGCCGACTTGAGTTTGACACTCAACTGGCGCAAGCCGAGAAGCGCCTGTCCCAGGCGGAGGCATCAGTTATCCGGGCAGAGGACGAACTTGCGGATGCGGAACTAACCTTCGCTGGCCTGGATTTTGGCCCAGAGTCAGACCTGCTACGACATCGGTTCGTCATCGCTTCACAGGTCATGACAGACGCTGAGGCGGACCTGAGGGCTGTCCTGGCTCTGGACCCGCTGGAGTTAGACAGGTCCAGAGCTCTTCTGGCCGTCGCAAAGGCTACCCACGACAGCGCAGCGGAGACCCTTGACGCTGTTATTAACCCCGACGCAATGGAGGTTGCAGTCGCCCAGGCCAACGTCGACGCGGCCCAACGTTCTGTGGACAACGCCAACGCGGTCTACCAGATGGAGCTTGCTCTGGAAGAGGCACGCGTCGCCTCCGCTGAAGCACTGCTTGACGGCGCGAATCTGAGATTCAAGAACTCAACTCTGACCGCCCCTTGGTCAGGTTTCGTCTCGACTATAAGAGTGGAGACCGGCCAGGTAGTGCAGGCCACAACCGAAATCATCGAGGTCATCGACCCCAGCATCGTGGAGGTCGAAGGCATCGTGGACGAGATCGACGTACTCTCGCTTAGCCGGGGAGCGCAGGCGGTGGTCACCATGGATGCACTGCCTGACCAGACCCTTTCCGGCGTCGTCTCTACCATAAGCTCAGCGGCCTCAAACCAGCAAGGAGTGGTCACCTTCGATGTGGAGATCACGGTCAACGTGCCGGCAGAACTGCGATTGCAGGAGGGGCTAAGTGCCCTGGCAAACGTCGCGCTGAACCAGGAACGAGGCCTGCTGGTCCCCAACGAGGCTATCCACGGCAGCTTCTCCGAGCCGCAGGTGCTCATTAGCACCGATGGCTCTTTTGTGGAAAGGACTGTTGTGCTGGGCAATAGCGACGGGTTCTGGACGCTTGTCAAAACAGGGGTTGTTGAAGGCGAGCAGGTCGTCATCGAGGTGCAGGACGTTGACGCTCAGCAGCTTGGCTTCGGTGGCTTCCGTGGCGGAGGTGGTGCCGGTCGCACGGGTGGCGGTGGCCGATAGAGTGACGTTTACAGCGCTGGACACCACGATATGATCGAAATCAATAACGTAAGCAAGGTTTACCGAATGGGTGATACTGAACTCGCCGCATTAGGTGGCGTTAGTCTCACCATCGCCGACGGCGAGATCGTCGCGTTCATGGGCGCGTCAGGCTCCGGCAAGTCCACGCTCATGAACATCCTGGGATGCCTGGACGTTCCTACCTCTGGCCGGTACATACTTAACGGCGAAGACGTAGGCACCCTCTCCGACGATAGGCTGGCGGAGATCCGCAACACCGAGATCGGATTCATATTTCAGACCTACAACCTCCTGCCCCGGCTTACTGCGCTGGCCAACGTGGAGCTGGCCCTCATGTATGGTGACTCCAAGAACCGTAGGCAGAGGGCTCTAGATGCCTTAGAACGCGTCGGGCTTGGCGATAGAGTGAGGCACCGCCCAACAGAGTTATCCGGAGGGCAGCAGCAGCGGGTGGGCATCGCCAGAGCACTGGTGAAGAGCCCAGGTATACTGCTGGCCGACGAGCCCACAGGCAACCTGGACAGCCGTTCAGGAGACGAGATCATGGCCATATTGCAGGAGCTGCACCAGGAGGGAATCACCGTCATTATCGTCACACACGAGACCGAGATCGCCGACCACGCCAATCGCACGATTACCATGCGCGACGGCCTGGTAGTGGCAGATGAAGCCCATGCAGCGGTAGCCGCTACGAACGGCCTTTAACGTGAGACCACTGGACATACTTAGGACAGCAGTCTGGTCCCTGGGCAGCAACAAGCTCAGGTCTGGTCTGACCCTCTTGGGCATAATCATCGGAGTCACCGCCGTGATAGCGCTGATGACCATTGGCCGTGGTGTCCAGCAGGGCATCACGGCCCGAATCGAGTCCCAGGGAGCGAACCTGCTTTTCGTGCAGCCCGGCTCTACAACCAGCGGCGGTCTATCCGGTGGCCAGGGCAGCGCGTCATCCCTCACATTGGAAGACGCCTTGGCGCTGGTCGACCCCGTGTTCGCACCATCCGTCGAGGCAGCAGCGTCTCAGATCACAACGAACGCCCAGGTGGTGGCGGGCCGAGCCAACACAAACACCCAGGTCATTGGCGTAACTCCCGAATACAGCGCTGTGCGCAATGCCGTTATTGAGACCGGACGCTTCATATCTCCCGCTGACATTCAGGGAAATGCCCAGGTCGTGGTACTCAGCGCCTCTGTATCCGAGGACCTCTTCGGGCTGCTCAGTCCCGTCGGCCAGACCGTGCGCATTAACGGCAGGCGCTTCGCCATAGTGGGCGTGCTGGAAGACAACACCGTCGGGTTTGGCCAGAGCAACCAGGTGCTGGTGCCCGTCACAACGGCGTACTACCGTCTGGCTTC
>CAUZQF010000273.1:0-3641 GCA_963581905.1 Dehalococcoidia bacterium | reverse complement strand
GGCGTTATGGCTGTGGTTACGGCCAAAGACCTGGCTATCATGAGCAACGAGATCCCCGACCTATCGCAAGCGCGGTCCGATGCCAGAACCGTTGCCGAAAAGGTCCTCGCCTTCGATAAGGTGCTGTACAAGGGCCACGCCATAGCGGCCGTAGCAGCAAACAGCCCTCACGTCGCCGAAGAGCCAATTGGCCTCATAGACGTTAAACGTGAGGTGCTGCCCCCCCGTTCTCAACGTCATGGACGCTATGAAGGACGACGCACCGATCCTCCACAAAGACATGACGACGATGTTCCGCACTGCCAACTTCTCCAGGGGCGAGGACACCGGCGTGAAGGGCAACGTGGCTAGCCAAATCCAGATATTGCACGGCGACGTAGAGCAACGCGTTCCGCGATGCCGATGTCATTGTGGAACGCGAGTTGAATACGTCGATGGTCCATCAGGGCTACCTGGAGCCATTCGCATCCACCGCCCACTGGACGGCTGACGACCGCGTCACCATATGGACTAGCACGCAGAACGCCTTCGGCATGCGGTCTACCGTGGCCGCCATTATCGACGTGCCGGAGTCTCAGATCAAGATTGTGCCTATGGAAGTTGGCGGCGGTTTCGGCGGCAAGGGCACAGGCTATTTCGAGCCTGTCATAGCTGTGCTATCAAAGAAGTCCGGTCGCCCGGTAAAGCTGGTTATGTCTCGGCAGGAGGTCTTCGAAGGCACCGGCCCTACCTCTGGAGCGTTCATGCGCTGCAAGATCGGCGCAGACAAGTCGGGTCGCATCACCGCCGCTCAGCTTTGGATGGCCTACGAGGCGGGCGCGTATCCCGGCTCACCCGTCGCAGGCGGAGCCTTCCCTGCCTTCGGCGCATACAAGATAGACAACCTGCTGGTGGACGGCTACGACGTCGTCTGCAACCGGCCAAAGACCCAGTCCTACAGAGCGCCAGGTCAGCCCCAATCGGCCTTCGCCGTGGATACGGTACTGGATGAGCTGGCAGAAAAGTTAGGAATGGACCCGATGGACCTTCGCCTGCTGAACGTTGTTGTGGAGGGCGACCGCGCGCCAACCGGCCTCCGCCACACCCGCTTCGAATGCATAGAGGTCGAGGAGGCCATGAGGGATCACCCCCACTACAACGCCCCGCTATCCAGTCCCAATCAAGGACGCGGCGTGGCTGTAGACTACCGCATGCACCCTGGCGGTAATGGCTCGTCGGCCACCATTCACGTTAACGACAACGGCACCGTAAACCTGGTTACAGGCTCAGCGGACCTGTCGGGAAGCCGGGTCTCTCTTGCCATGCAGGTTGCGGAGGCACTTGGGCTTGAGGCAAACGACGTTAAGCCTTCCGTTGTGGACACAGACTCCATCGGATTCACGTCAGGCTCCTTTGGCAGCCGAATCACCTTCGACACAGGTCGCGCAGCCATTAGCGCCGCCGACGACGCCGTGAGTCAGATGAAGGAGCGTGCTGCCCTTATCTGGGAGGTGCAAGCGGAAGATGTGGAGTTCGACGACGGACAGTTCATCTGCTCCAAGAACACTGACGACCGCTTCACCTTCAAGGAGCTGGCTGGAAAGCTGGTAGGAACAGGCGGCACCATAACTTGCTCGGCCCAGGACAGGCAAGGCGGCGTAGGCTCTCAGTTGGCCGGCAACATCGTGGACGTAGAGGTCGACCCAGAAACCGGTAAGGTAGAAATACTGCGGTTCACAGCCTTTATGGATGTTGGTCAAGTCGTGCACAAGGACAACGTGGAAGGCCAGATGCAGGGCGGTGTATTGCAGGGCATCGGCTGGGCGCTAAACGAGGAGTACTACTACAACGATAGCGGCAGTATGCTGAATACGTCTCTGCTGGACTACTGCATGCCCCCCACCCTCGACCTGCCTATGATAGACACCGTAATTATTGAGGTCCCTAACCCCCGGCATCCATTTGGAATCCGCGGCGTAGGCGAGTCTCCGATAGTCCCACCGCTAGCTGCCCTGGCGAATGGGTGCATGCGGCCACAGGCGTGCGCATGACCACTCTGCCTATGTCCCCTGGCTCCATCCTGGAGGCCATCAATAAGAATTAGTTCTTGGGACTGCCAGATTATCTAGAATTAAATTGACGCCCAGGGTGTTACGGCGATAAAATCACGCACAATTCTCAGCCGCCTATAGAGTTCAACCAGTGGCAACAGGCGGCCCGCTAGTAGGCCCGCAGTAGAAAGGCACAGACATGGGACAGATCGTTATTGGCATGGGTTCGTCTCACAGCCCGCAGCTAAGCACGCCATCTGAGCTCTGGCTCAACCATGGCGAGGGCGACAAGCAGAACCCCGCCCTGCTGGATAACGCCGGTGTACACCGCACATTCGAGGAGCTGCTGGAGATTGCGCCGTCAAATATCGCGCAGCAATTGACTCCCGCAAAGATGGAGGAGCGCCATCAGGCCAACCAGAGAGGCATCGCCAAACTGGCTGAAGCCTACGTCGATGCCAACTTGGATGCGCTGGTTATAATCGGTGACGACCAGGAAGAGATGTTCCGCAACGATCACCGTCCCGCCATCGCCGTCTACTGGGGCGAAAGCATCATGAACGGCGCGGTGCACATCACGCCAGACATGTCCGAGGCCCGAAAAGCGTCCGCGTGGGGTTGGAGAGAACCGGATGGCGAAAAGACGTTCCCTGTTGCGTCGGACATAGGCCTGCACCTGATCGAGCACCTTCGCGAGCAGGACTTCGACATCGCTCACATCAAACAGGTGCCGGACTGGCATAATCAGATGGGACACGCCTTTGCATTCGTCTACCGGCGAATTATGCAGGAGAAGATCATCCCGACAATTCCCGTGATGGTAAACACGTACTACCCGCCCAACCAGCCCACGCTCGGCCGCTGTTATCAATTAGGTGAAGAGATCAGATCAGCGGTAGAATCGTGGCCAGGGGACATTCGCGTTGGGGTGATAGCGTCAGGCGGCCTAAGTCACTTTGTCATCGACGAGGAGATGGACCAGCAGGTCATGACGGCACTCAGGGAAGGCGACAAAGACACCCTGATTTCCCTACCCAGGAAGAGGCTGGATTCGGGAACATCTGAGATACGCAATTGGATAGCCATGGCAGGGGCATCCCAGAGTCTCAGCCACCAGTGGTCCGACTACGTACCCAGCTACAGGACTATGGCAGGCACCGGATGCGCCATGGGATTCGGCATCTGGTCCTAGCAGACCATTCTGGTTTCCACCAGATGGGCATCAGGGCTGGAGGTCGTTGACGACGCGAGAGACACTACGAAGGGGTAGGGAGCTTGGAAGGCACTTATAGGGCGGACCACATAGGCAGCTTGCTCAGGCCAGCCGAGGTCAAACAGGCTCGCGACGCTTTCCGCGGCGGTACCATCAACCGCAGGCAATTGAAAGCGGTAGAGGACCGTGCCATCCAGGTCACTCTTGAGCGTCAGCGTCGGACGGGTATCGACGTCTTCTCCGATGGCGATTTTCGCCGCTCTAGCTTCCAGAACGACCTGGCAGAATCGGTTGAGGGATACATTGAATCAGATGTCCCCTCAGTAGTACGTATCTGGCAAGGCCCAGGCGACGCCCCCCATGAGCAGGGCACAAACCTGGTGGTGGGAGGCAAGCTC
>CAUZQF010000272.1:0-3641 GCA_963581905.1 Dehalococcoidia bacterium | reverse complement strand
TTCCAATAAATCGCCACTGCGGCGTGTACGGCCGGTTGTGTTCACCAAATGTGCACTCATGTTAGAAAAGAACAAAGGCCGCTTCCTAACCACAGCCTGACATTTACCTGACGCTAACCTGACAAAAGGGCAATATTTTTCGTATTGGCCTACATGCGTATCACGCAACTCTAGTAATATCACGCAATGATTATTCCCTGTAATTAAGGACAATGCGGATTTATAGCTCAATACAAGAGTGTTTGGAACAATGAAGGAATTGGAGATCTTGAGGCCGAGAATATGGTATGTCGACTAGTTCTAAGCCAGTTGCCGCTATTCACGAACGGCTTTTCGAATTCACCTTTCCGGTCAATCCCCTAGTCGTTCCCAAAAGAGATAAAGTCAGTCTTTTATCCAGACCAGGCGAAACCCGCCCTGAATAACATCCAGTTCCCGGAGATCGGCCTCTGTCAGTCTCCAGTCCGCGGCCCTGGCATTTTGCTGAACCTGTTCGGCAGACTTGGCGCCAACAATTGCTGAGGCAACAGCGGGATTCGCCAGGGTCCAGGCAATGGCAAGCTGGGCTATGTCGCGACCTTGGTCATCTGCCCACTGACTCAGTCCCTTCACAACGTCATAGATCTGCTGAAAGTAGTCGCCCTGAAAAAAGTTGAACCTGGTCCTCTCATCGTCCGAGGCGAACTGATGCCCAGGCTTGTGACGCCCCGCAAGCATACCTTTGCAAAGCACCGAGTGCGGTATAACACCGACGCCGTTGTCCAGACAAAAGGGCAGAACGTCATCTTCGCTGTCGCGCCACAGCATGTTGTATCGGGGCTGCGAGCTATGAATCGGGCCGAATTCCATCGCCTCGTTAGTCTGCTCCGGCGAGAAGTTCGAAACGCCTATGTAGCGAATCTTGCCCTGCTCCTTAAGCCTCATCAGGCCTGCCATCGTATCGAGTATGGACCACTGGGGCTGAGGACTGTGAAGCTGGTAGAGATCGATGTAATCAGTGCCCAGTTCCAGAAGGCTGTTCTCGATCGCGGCGTTCATGTGGGCGACAGAGTGATCGCTGCCGGAAAGCTTGGTGGCGAGAAACGCCTCATGGCGTCTGCCCTTCAGCGCTTTGCCCAGCGCAGACTCACTGGTCTGATAGCCTTCCGCCGTATCGATAAATGTCATGCCGACATCCAGGGCTGCATGAACAGCGGCAATACCCTGCTCCTCCGGTACGCTACCCAGCCCACCACCAATTGGCCACGCACCAAAACATATGATTGAGACCTGAGGACCGTCCTTACCCAGCGCTCTTGTTTCCATTAGACCACCTCTCGAGACTCCGATAATGTTACGGTCTTGGCCGCCGATGTGCTTAGCAGGAGATATCCTGCCAGCCCTGCAATCACGGAGGCGATCAGTATGCCAAGCTTGGCTTCAGCTACCAGAATAGCGTTGTCAAATGCGAGGCCGCTTACGAATATCGACATGGTAAAGCCGACACCTCCCAGGCATGCCGCGCCTATGATCTGCCTCCAGGTAACGCCCTTCGGCATGAAGGCCATTCCTGATTTCACCGCCAGCCAACTGAACAGGCCAATGCCCAGGGGCTTTCCTACGACCAGTCCCAATATTATTCCCATCGACACTGGCGTCGTGAGAAGAGCGACGGCGTCGCCTTTCAGCAAGACGCCAGCATTAGCCAGCGCGAACAGCGGCATTATGCCAAAAGCAACAATTGGGTGGAGGCCGTGCTCAAGTCTTTGCAGTGGCGACTCAACCTCTCGTGCAGCCATCTCCAATTCATGAAGAGCCGCCCGCTGCTTCACGGTGGTCAGCGCCAGATCGCCACGATGAGGCCCGGAGTTTCCTTCTTCGGCGAACTCTTCAATAAGGGCCCTGCTCTGCTCCACGAACTGCTCCGGATTTATGCTCACCTTGAGCGGAATGGTCATGGCAATCACAACGCCCGCAACCGTAGGGTGTATGCCCGACTTGAAGAACGATACCCAAACCACAATGCCCACGACAGCGTACACGATCGGTGACCTGAGCCCTATGGCGTTCATCATTACCAGCGCGATGAGTAGGCCGCCACCCACTGCCAGGTTCACCCAGTGTATGGTTTCCGTGAAAAAGATGGCGATGACAACAACTGCGCCGATGTCGTCCACAATGGCAAAGGCCGTGAGGAACAATTTGACTGCCACGGGAACGCGACTACCCAGCAGGGCGACAATTCCCAGCGAGAACGCAATGTCTGTGGACATCGGTATCGCCCAACCGTCGGCTCCCTCGCCTCCGGCGTTCAGGGCAATATAAAAAGCCGCTGGCACAATCATCCCACCGATTGCAGCTATCACAGGCAAGGCTGCCTGCTTAACAGATGCTAATTCCTCCAGTAGGATTGACCTCTTTATTTCCAGACCAACCACAAAAAAGAAGACAGCCATCAACGCATCGTTGATCCAGAAATGCAGTGGCTCGTCTAGCAGGAAGTGTCTAAAGCCAATAGTCAGGTGGCTATCCCAGACTCCCTCATAGCTATGCTCAAATGTCGAATTTACCCAGATAAGGGCCGCTATGGTGCAGGCCAGCAGCAGGATGCCTCCTGAAGCCTCCTCTGCGGCAAACCTCTGGAATGGACTCGTCAGGCGGTCCAAGTGTGGTTCCGATGGCGAACGCAACCGATGGAGTAAACGTCGCATAACTCGTCAGTGATTACCTCTATTTATTCATGCCTTCAAACTAAGCCAATTACACAGCAGCAAGGGCCTCCAAAGAAGTCCTTCCTGCTATATGCGCAATGCTTATATACGAGTGTATATTCTACATTACGCCCTTAGCCTAGGCCAGATACCTCGTCACTGGTAAGTCGAGACGTGCTTGTCGCCAGGCCAGTCACCACAACTTCCTCGCCTGATTCCAAGCCAGACCTAATTACAGTCCAACCATCGTAGCTCTCACCAGTTACAACATCTTGAACGACGACGGCACCGTTACGCACCACGTTCACGGTTGTCGTACTGCCGGGCTTATCCACCGCAATAGCATCCCTGGGAACGAGCAACACACCCGTCTGCTCAGTGACAATCACAGTGCTAATGGGAGTCAGCGTTACAGGGATATCGAGCCCCGCAGGCACATCCACCCGAACGATAACGGCAAAGCTAACCACGCCCCGTTCCGTCCTCGGGTCTTTGCTCACAAAAGAAACGACTCCGCTAAATGTCCGCTCTTGAAGATCGTGGAACGTGACCCTTGCCTGCGCCCCTTCTTGGAAAAGGCCGATGTTGGATGCATCCACGACGCCGCGAACCTCAACGACAGAGGTATCCACTATCTCGGCTATCCGTGATTCGTCATTTACAAAGTCCTCGACATCGACATCGAGTAAAGCGACTATGCCATCGAAGGGCGCCCGAAGAGAGCCGCCCTCAAGGTCCTCCTCAAGATTGACCACGATCTCTTGAGCAGCATCAAACGCGGCTTCAGCGGCGGCTAACTGTTGTGCATGGACATTGGCGGCTCCTCTGAGCTGTATCTGTGCCGCCTTCAGTTGCGAGTCAGCCAGCACCATTTCAGCCATGGCCAGCTCAATATCCAGCGCGTTCTCTCTAACCCTATCCTCTCCGTTCGTTGGCTCTTCGATTCTCTCC
>CAUZQF010000271.1:0-3644 GCA_963581905.1 Dehalococcoidia bacterium | reverse complement strand
TCCTCAAAGACAACATGATTACCAAGGGCATAAACACCACATGCTCGTCGCGCATGCTGGAGAACTTTGTGCCTCCTTATAGCGGCACGGTGCCTATGCGTCTGCAAGAACAGGGCGCGGTGCTTCTGGGCAAGGGCAACCTAGACGAGTTCGCCATGGGCTCCTCCACCGAGAACTCGGCCTTCCACCCGACGCGCAACCCGTGGGACCTCAATCGAGTTCCCGGCGGCAGCAGCGGTGGACCTGCGGCGGCGGTGGCAGCGGACGAGTGCATATACTCGCTGGGCTCAGACACGGGCGGCAGCATAAGGCAGCCAGCAGCCCTGTGCGGCGTGGTTGGCATGAAGCCGACCTACGGCCTCGTAAGCCGTTATGGACTGGTGGCCTTCGCAAGCTCGCTGGACCAGATTGGCCCGCTGACGAAGGACGTGGAAGACACGGCCATTATCCTGAATGCGATAGCCGGTCACGACGCCAACGACTCAACGTCGATCAATTTCCAGGTGCCCGATTATACCAAAGCCCTTACTGGAGATCTGACCGGCATGCGAATCGGCGTGCCCAAGGAGTACTTCGTGGACGGCATGGAGCCCGGTGTGGAGTCGGCGACTCGTGATGCAATCAAGGTTCTGGAAGGCCTAGGCGCAGCTGTAGAAGAGGTGACGCTGCCCAGTACTCCATACGCCCTGGCTGTCTACTACATCATTGCGCCGTCGGAGGCCTCGGCCAATCTGGCGCGCTATGATGGCGTGAAGTACGGATTCTCTGTTCAGGACGCCGATAGCATGTGGGACGCGCTGGAGCAGACGCGGCAGCATGGCTTTGGCCCCGAGGTGAAGCGGCGCATCATGCTGGGAACGTACGCGCTATCTGCGGGTTACTACGACGCTTACTACCTGAAGGCGCAGCGGGTGCGCACGCTGATAAGGCAGGAGTTCCAGAAGGTCTTCAGCACCTTCGACGCTGTCGTAATGCCAACGTCACCGGGAGTGGCATTCGAGCTGGGCGCCAAGACCGCCGATCCTGTCCAGATGTACCTGAACGACGTTCTGACCATGCCAGCCAACATCGCGGGCATACCGGGCATCTCTGTGCCTGGAGGAATGTCGGACGGCCTGCCGGTGGGCTTCCAGATCATGGGGCCAGCCATGGGCGAAGAGGCCATTCTGCGCGTCGCCCACGCCTACGAGCAAGCAACCGAGTGGCACAAGATGAGTCCCAGTCTTTAAGCCATAGCTAATTAGCAGATCAAAAAAGCCGCCTCATCTAAATTGATGGGGCGGCTTTTGATTTACGATGGTAATGGCTAAGTTAGTGCTCGCCATGAAAAAAATCTTCGGAAAATCTCTGCCTGGCTAGTCAGCCGCAGCCGAAATGCCTGCGAAGCTGTCTTCTAGCTCCTGCAACAGTACGCGCTCGCTGGGTTTCAACTCTTTGGCAACCCAATCGATTACCCATCGCGGGTCGTCGGCAGTGTCGTCAATCAACAGGAGCCTCGCCAATTCCAATTCCTGGTTTCCTGCCATTTGCTCGCGGATCAATGGAATGACGAATACCTCTTCGTTCTCGAAATGATCAAACTCGAGGATGCGCATGTCCATTACCTTGCGATACAGGTGACGGCGAGTGCGGGTGATGACCTTGTCCTGTCCCATCTCTCGCGTGAGGATATTCTGGATATCGTTGGCGCTTTCCACCAGGTCCTCGTGCTGCTTCTCGTCCAAGGTGAACATGGCGGCCTTCACGCTGTCTTCCAGACCTGCGCTATCGCCCTTGCCCACGAACTCAATGATATCGGTTGCATTCTTTACAAGCACAACGTGTTTGGACTCGTTGTCACGGGCAACGTCTTGCTGCAGCGGACCGGTCATGAAATTGTCCTCAGTGGTGGCGTGGTAGAGCAACTGCTTAACCCAGTATCCAAATTGATCTTCGAACTTTTTTAGATCGCCGCCTTTTTCGCTGTCAGCCGCCAGCTTCTCGACGCGGAGCGACAGGGTGTGGAAGGCTTTGTGTAGCAGAATCTGGACATCAATTGGCCTTTCCAGGTGGGTTATATCTTCCATCATAACTAGAGGACTCCTTTGCGCTTCACTAAATATCCGACTCGTTTTGAGGGTAGCGCGTTGGCGGCTAATTAGGCTGGGACGGGCAGCGCTTGAAACCGTGCTTCCAGATTGGCCAATAGAACTCGCTCACCATCAGTAAGCGATTCTGAAATCCAATTCATGACCCACCGAGGATCGGCGGCGGCGTTGTCCAAGAGAAGCTCTCTTGCGGCAAGAAGCTGTTGCTCATCCGTCAGGCATCTCTCGACCATGAGGAGAACCAGGGCCTCTTCGGTATCCAGATGGTCTTCCTGAACGATGCGAAGGGTCATGACCTGACCGTAGAGGTGCTGCTTGGTCCGTGTGATAACGCTAGTGCTACCGATGTCCTCGTTTAGGACGGCAAAGACATCTTCGAGACCACTGAGGAGTTCTTCATGCATCTCCTCTTCGTGGGTGATCATCGTGTCCTTGACCTTGTCGGCCAGCCCCAGAGAGGGATCGTCGGCGGAGGGAGTGCACTGGATTAGAGGCATTGTGACGTACTTATCTTCCTGTTCCGCATGGAACATAAGGCTTGTGGCCCATTCGTTAAAGGCCAGTTTGAAAACCTGTAATGTGCCTGCCGTTTTCCATGTCATCAACCAGCTTGATAGCTCTGTCAGCCTCATTTCGTAATGCCTTGTGTATCAAATACATCACATCTATTGGGCAATCGAGCTGGGTTACCTCGCTGGATGATTCCATAGTTTTAGACGCCTTCTAAGGCAGAAAGATTAGATTTCGCCCCGAAACATCCTTCTGTTTGGGCCGAGTTCCACAAATAATGACTAGAAATTTCAGTCGGATTCCTACGCATTCTGGTGCGAGAAATGAGAGTTTCGTATCAACAAAATTGAAGGGTCGAAGGCATGTTGACACACAAGCCAGCCGTAAATAAAGTTAGGCCAGTCAAACATATTCAACACCGGGGGGTCACATGACATCTGGAGGCGATCTGAGCATTCATGTCGAGGAGGTCATTCCTTGGGATGCGCCGGAGGGTCAGACGGGCCGGGGTCTGCAGCTGTGCACGAACCGTGGCGATATCCAAGCCGTCATCCACAACGACGAAGGTAGAGTCACCGCCAAGGCCGTCATCTGGGTGTGCGGCGCGATAGGTGGTTTCGGAGGCCCGGCGGATGGCCTGTACACTGAGCTGGCGGATGATATGAAAGGCCAGGTCACCTCGCTTCTGCTGAACTACAGGCAGCCAAATGACCTACCTGAGTGCGTGCTGGATACGCTGGCGGGAATATCCTTCATGAAGGCGACGAACCACTCGGAGATAGCGCTGGTGGGCCACTCTTTCGGCGGTGCAGTGGTGATTACTGCAGCCCCACTAAGCGATGAGGTAAAGGCCGTGGCTGCCCTGTCCAGTCAGACCTTCGGCGCGTTTAACGCAGGCACAATTGCGCCCAAACCTCTACTGCTGGTGCACGGCGCGAACGACACTCGGCTGCCACCGTCCTGTTCGGAGCAGATCTACCAGTGGGCCAACGAGCCTAAAGAGCTTCGCATAATGCCGGGCGCCGAACATCGCCTAAGCGAGTGCAA
>CAUZQF010000270.1:0-3668 GCA_963581905.1 Dehalococcoidia bacterium | reverse complement strand
TCCGACAAAGGCCTCAATTTCGACGTCGGATATGAAACAAGCTGCTGACAGCCAGTTGTCCGGACGGCCAGCACATCTTGGTTGGTTGCTTTCCAAGCGACTAATATCGGTCGATTCATAGCTTGTTTTCAGCACATGTGTTCTATACCATTAACTAACAATGATATTGAGGTAGGTGAATGGACCACAAGGAACTGCGCTTGGAAGAGAGCCCAAAGAGAATGGGGAAGATTGAGATTTACGAGGTTACGGTTCTAGCCAACGGGAAGGTAGTAGGCCGCCACATCGTCTGTGAAATGAACACGCTTCATCCGGGTTGGAGAGACTACGCAGACCTATTTATCGCTGCGGCGGGGCAAAAGGCCAGCTAATTCCCGCTTCGCCCAATTTCACCTAACTTCAGCAGAGGCTGGCGAACACACGCCCTTCGCAATGCAGGGGCAAACGGCTATAGCTGGAACTTTTAGGTGTGGAAGCGGCCGTATAGTCCCGCAGGGCATCTAGACCTATGTGACCAGCGTCGACTCCGATTAGGATTACGTCTATAATCCGACTGCCAAAACAGACTCATACCCGTTTGCCGTAAGTCTCTCTTGATGCAGCCCTGATGATGGCAGAGAGCATTTATGCAGATAAGCCTTTTTCTAGTTTGCAGGCCTAATCGTATTTGCTATACTTATCTAGCGATCAATTATTGATGCTGCGGGCAGAAACTTGTAACGGCAGAGGATTGATTCGTGCCGAAGTGGCGGAACGGCAGACGCGCTGCGTTCAGAGCGCAGTACTCGCAAGGGTGTGTGGGTTCAAATCCCTCCTTCGGCACCACAAACCAAGAACTTAGTTAATAGACTGGTCGAGAGGCCAGTCTATTCGTTATTTGGAGGGTATTGCCGACATTTTGCCGACAATGTGCGACGATGGATGAGTCTGAAGGGACAGAGGTGGCTGGGCGGTCGCCAATCGCAACCACCATGAAACAAAGATTGAGAAGCTGTTGGGCGCCGATGAGTGGATAGATAAAAGAGGCGATTGATGGACAATATTCCGATAAATAGACCGCTACAAGATTCTGAAGTCTACGAAGTAGTAGCAGAGACCATTTTAGCTATGGCTGGTGACACCGCCTAAAGTTATGTCGTAAATGCACGCGAGTTAGTCAATCCAGAAGTGTGTGCCAATTACATGACGCTATCGAACAACGACAAAATGGCCTTCGTTCGAGAGTACATCGCTTGGTGTTCTGGGACTTCAGTAGGTACTATATAGCCGCACGGAAATCGAAGCCATTTTTGATCACTTCACATATTACTGATATCTTGCCGAAAGCCCCTTACCTACTTGGAGGCCAGCCATGCCTGCCCGACGCGTCCAGCAAAGAGGGCCTGAGAGGGTCTTGACCGAAGAAGCAGCGTATCTGCCCTTAGACGCGGACGAACTTCTGCACACTCCGGTCCCCCCGGTCGAAGCCCAAGAAGGTCTCACTGACCTCGGCGATGTACAAGCTCCCTTGCGAGTCCACCGCTATCCCGTGGGGTGCACCGAAGAGTCCAGGGCCTGGCTCGTGCATCACCTTCCCCTTAACCATGGGATTGCGGCTGGGTGAAGTGAGCAGCCCGCCGCCGGTGTTGCTGTCGTCCAGTTCGGCACCTGTCTCGCCCCAGCGGGCTAACAACTCGCCCTCCGGGCTCAATATGCTGATGCGGTGGTCCAACTCGGCAATGTAGAAGTTTCCATCTGGCCCCTTGCGGACCGCGTTTGCCAGGTTCAGTCCAGTCCACTCGCCGAGGAACTCCCCCTTTGGTGTAAAAAACTGCACGCGATTGTTGTAGCGGTCGGCTGCGTACACTTTGTCGCCGTCTTCCACATCGATAAAGACGCTATGTATGGTATCGAACTGCCCGGGCCCGCTGCCGTGGCCACCCCAGGAAAACCGGAGCTTGCCATAGGGGTCGAAGCAGTGAATGTGTGAGTTACCATAGCCGTCGGAGGCGTAAAAGTCCCCGTTGGAGGCGACCGTCAGATGGGTGGGCCGGTTGAATGGCGTTCCACTCTGCGTGGGTGCGCTGCTCATGGGCGTCCCAATCGTGAGGAGGAGTTTCCCCTCCTTGCTCCACCGTCTTACTGTATGGTCTCCCGTGTCGCTGGTGTACACGGAGCCGTCAGGCCCCACGCTAATGCCGTGGGGAACCTGGAAGTCGAAGCCAGTTTCCGGCCTTCCACCGATCCTACCCCAGCCATCGAGGTAGCTCCCATCCTTGTCGAAAATCATGACGGCGGCATAGGGCCCGCGATTGAAGACGTAGACGTTATCATCCTTATCCACGGCCACATCGGCACACTCCACGAAAGGCCACCCACGGGGGCGCTTGAAGAAACCTTCAACCGCCTCGTACTTATGATCGCCACTGCCGAATATAGTCATCCAGATATACCTCTTCGCTTCTGGTAAAAGCTCCTTCAAAACACCTCTTGCCGAACGCCCTATATCACAGCAGGACAGCAGGAGGGAGCACTCTGTGTTCTGGGAATTATATTTACGCCCCAGAAGGCTGTCAAATTAGAGCTAACGCCTATGTCGTATTGGCAGTGGCGTTACCGAGTGGTGGAATGGCGCAGACTCTCACCGGCCTAAATTAATAAACGGAGAATTGCCATCTCAAAAACTGTGGAACCTGTGGGAACTCGGCGATGTTCTTATATTCCTTGGCGATGTCAATTTCCACTTCAAGATGATTGGTGTCTACAACGCCAAACGACAGGCTTAATTTGCGTATCTTGCAAAGTAGCCGCTCCACTCCCGCCTGTCTTGTGAGCCCTTAGGTCTGCCAAGACGGCACCGCTATTAAGCCAACAAACACGCCGTCAAATTGACAACAGTTTTGACAACAGCACCCAGATGCTGTGAGCTACATTGAGACATCAACTTGGTAACGGAGTCTGTCCATCAAGCCGTCTAGGGACTTGCAGGAACCTAGGGAAACAGTCCAAACATAATTTAGGATCATGTGCCTCAGGGCGTATGGGTACGAGTCTATCCTGTACGACAGTTTATACGACAACGGCGAGGAAAATTGGGACACGATAGGGCACAAATTGTAGAACATATATTAGCCTATTGAGGCAGCGAGACTAGAACAGAAACGTAGAGGAACATCGCAAGCCGACCTCAAAAACCGTTGTCCTCACGGACGTGTCGGTTCGACTCCCTCCTTCGGCACCACACGGTCTATTGATGCAAAGCAAAAGGTCGGCGAAGATGCCGACCTTTTGCTTTTCTGACTAATATCAGACGACAGCTACATGCAGAGCGAGCCGCCGTCTACTGTGATGGCCTGCCCGCTGATGAAAGACGATGAGTCTGAGGCGAGCAGGAGTGCCAGGGCCGTGAGGTCTTCCGGTTGGCCCAGCCGTTTCACTGCTGTTCCCTGAATCGTCCTGTCGATCTGCTCCGGCGTGCGTGCCTCGCGCCATCGAGGTGTGTCGATCTGGCCAGGAGCTATGGCGTTTACGTTGATTCCGTACTCACCCAACTCGCGGGCTACGCTGGATGTGATGGCGATGATTCCGGCTTTGGACGCAGCGTAGGCCGCTGATGTTGGGGCTGCTCCGCCTCTACGACCTACGATTGACGCCATGTTTATGATCTTGCCGTAGCGCTGCTCCTTCAT
>CAUZQF010000269.1:0-3720 GCA_963581905.1 Dehalococcoidia bacterium | reverse complement strand
TTACGAAGAAATTCTCAAGAAGATCAAAACACACTAAGGCTTAGATTCTCTACCTGACTCAATTCCAACAAAGGACAGCCATAGAAACCAGCTCAGCCGTTTAGAAATTGCTGAGCCAGTTATACAAAACAATGGAACTTTCAATTGATACATCCACGCGGTACGCATCCGTAGCCATCTCTCGAGAGGGAGAGACTATTGTGGAGCTTACGTGGCGTTCGGAGCGGAACCACTCCGTAGAGCTCGTGCCGGCAATCCGAGAGGTCATGGCACGAGTCGGCATCGAAACCCGCGAGCTTGACGCCATCTTCATCGCCAAGGGCCCCGGCGCATTCAGCGCGCTACGCGTAGGAATGAGCACTGCCAAGGCAATGGCGGTTTCGCTGGAGATACCTCTGGTGGCCGTGGGAACGCTGGACGTGGAAGTAGCGCCGTACCTGGGGCTAGGATATCCTGTCCGCTGCATCGTGGGCGCTGGCCGCACCAGAGTCTACGTAGGCGGCTACGACCCGGGCAAGGAGCCGACCTACGAGGTGCTGAATACCGACGAGTACCTGCCTACGGTAAAGCCCGGCTACCTCTACTGTGGCGAGGCGATTACCGATTTGGCATCAGAACTGGAACAGCGCATCGGCTCAGACCTCCTCATGGTGAACATCGCTCCGCCCACAAGACGGGCAGGGGTGATCGCGGATATGGCATATCGCAAGTGGCAGTCCGGCGAAGTCGAGGATGCCTTGATCACTGAGCCGATTTACCTGCGCAGCTCGCAGGTGGACACCGCCAACAGGTCATGGTTGAAAAAGACCAGTTAGATATCAGTAATCCAAAGATGATTCATGATGATTAATAAGGAGAATTAGCAGAATGGAACAGACCCTGGTGCTACTAAAGCCCGACTCGATTCAACGAGCACTGGCAGGTGAGGTAATCTCTCGGCTGGAGCGACGAGGACTGAAGTTCGTGGCGATGAAGCTAATGAAGGTATCTGATGAGCTGGCCAACCAGCATTACGGAGAGCACGTCGGCAAGCCCTTCTTTGACGGCCTGGTGAAGTTCATCACGTCATCACCAATCGTGGCGATGGTTGTGGAAGGCGAGAACGCCGTCGAGGTTGTTCGCAATACGGTAGGCGCTACCAACCCTGTTCAGGCGGCGGCAGGCACAATTCGAGGCGACCTGGGCCTTACTATCGGAATGAACCTAATTCACGCATCCGATTCGCTAGAGTCGGCCAAGAGAGAGATCGATATCTTCTTCCAGGCGGATGAGATCGTGGACTACGAGAGAAACGTTGACGCCTGGATCATAGAATCCTAACCACCTCAGTTGCTCCGCTCCAAGCGGACTCCAGATCATAGAACTCCCGCATGTCCGGTCCGAAGATGTGAATGATGACATCACCGAAGTCGAGAAGCATCCAGCCGGACTGCGGAGTACCCTCCCTGTGATGCCTCAATGAACCTGCGCGTTCGAGTTCATGCTCCAGGTCCTCAGCCAGGCTGTTTAGCTGGCGAGAGGAGTCGGTGCTGATGATAATAAAGTAGTCGCAAAAATCGCTGACTTTTTGCATATCCAACATAAGGACATCCGTAGCTAATTTGTCCGAAGCGAAATTTACGGCTAGGTGGGCGTATTCCAAAGAGTTGAGGGCTGTTTTTTCTGCCATAAAACCATTATAGATACAGGCCTGTAACAGGTCAACGAATGACTAGATTCTCATTCGCCTCTAAATTTCTCCAGGCACAGCTAAACTGAGGGCTTTTAGGGGTGGGCAATTTCCATTGATGGGTCCCAAGTCGTGTGTTAAGCTTTTTAGTATGAGTACCAATAAGGGAAGAGTTGTCGTTGCCATGAGCGGCGGGGTCGATTCGTCAGTCGCCGCCTCACTTTTGAAGGACGAGGGCTACGAGGTCATTGGCGTAACCATGCGCCTCTGGTCCGAAGAGGATAGCAACGCCGCTCCTTTGAGCAAGCGCTGCTGCTCCGTAGAGGACGTCCAGGACGCGCGACGAGTCTGCGACGCCATTGGAGCGCGGCACTACTTCGTGAACTTCGAAAAGGAGTTCCAGAAGCATGTGGTGGACTACTTCGTGGCTGAATACCAGCGCGGCCGCACACCTCATCCTTGTCTGGCCTGCAACGATAAGATGAAGTTCGACTTCCTGCTCAGGCGGGCGAACTTCATGGACGCCGATTACATTGCCACCGGCCATTACGCCCGCATACGCCAAGATACCGACGGCTACAGCCTCCTGAAAGGGGTAGACAGCGGCAAGGACCAGTCCTACGTGCTGTTCACGCTGACTCAGACCGAATTGGCCCGATTGCTGCTTCCCGTGGGCGATTACCCCAAGGCCCGAATACGGGAGTTGGCATCCGAGGCAGGTCTGGCCGTGGCCGACAAGCCCGACAGCCAGGAGATATGCTTCATTCCCGATGGCGACTACCGCAAGTTCGTTGGGGAGCGAGCCAAACCCAAGCCGGGCAATCTGGTAGACCAGAGCGGCAACGTGCTGGGTGACCATGCGGGGATCCAGTTCTTCACCGTGGGACAACGGCGAAAGCTGGGCCTACAGGGCAACAGTGGCGAGCCTATGTTTGTCACCAAGATCAACGCGCTGAACAACCAGGTCACGCTGGGAGCCCACGAGGACCTGATGCAGCGCCAACTCTGGGCGTCGAAGGTAAACTTCCTGGACGGAACGTCGCCTGTGGGGCCAACAGAAGTCACCGCCAAGATTCGTTACCGCGCCAACGACGCGGCGGCCACTCTGTTCCCCAATTCTGAAAACAGTGACGGCTGGGCGAAGATCATATTCGAGGAGCCGCAGAGGGCGGTCACGCCGGGTCAGGCTGTCGTCTTTTACCAGGGCGACAAGGTTCTGGGAGGCGGAATAATCGAGATCGAAGCGCCAGAGCCCGAAGCTGAGCTTTCGGCGGCAACTGCGAACACAGAGGTATAGCCATGGATTTCCGCGACGTAGTCAAGATGGGTCTCGAAGAGTATACCCAGGACCTCAAGAAGGCACTGGACGGTCTGACTGCTGAGGAGCGTCGATTCCAGCCGGGTCCGGATTCCCACCACATCGATTTCGCCGTCTGGCACATCGCTCGTGTAGAGGACGGCTGGATGAATAGGGGCATTCGCCGCGGGCCACAGATCTGGGAGCGTGACGGATGGGCAGAGAAGCTAGGACTGCCGGAACGCGACAGCGGGTTCGGATACACATCAGAACAGCTCGCCAATTTCCCTACCTATGATCCCGGCCTGCTCATGGAATACTACGACGCAGTCCGAGTGGACACCCTGCTCCTTATCGATAGCCTAACGGGTGCCGATCTGGAGAGGCCTCCAAATCCGGGACGCGACGCGCAGAATACTATCGCCAAGATACTGGCTCACGTGCTTATCGAAGAGGCGCAGCACGTTGGGCAGATTGCCTATTTACGTGGGTTACAACGCGGCCTGGACAAGTGATATTATTGGGGCGGCTTCGATAAAGCCGTCCTTTTCTTTAATACCGCTATCCCAAAGGCCGGAGGTCTTCAGTGGCTCACTCTCTTGCGCCCAGGCAAAAGACCCGCAGGCAAAAAAGCTCCCCAAAGCCTGCCAAGAAAGCTGGCCCCACATACCTCGAAGAGACTTCCCTTATGGAACAGGGCTACGCCTTGGTTGCGGGGCTGGATGAGGTAGGCAGAGGTCCCTTGGCTGGCCCT
>CAUZQF010000268.1:0-3740 GCA_963581905.1 Dehalococcoidia bacterium | reverse complement strand
GCACCGCCGTGGGACTCTCCGATACCAACGATTCCCTCGTCGGTATGAACGCGCACAACCAGCTCACTTACCTGTCCGACGCGATTTATGGATGTCCAAAATGGCCTTTCGAAATTAGGCCAGATTAGCAGAATGCGCTCGATGTCGATTATCTTCATTTTTCCCCCAGATAGCCGCAAAAGGCCTTAATTAGCGGGCGTTTATTAATTCTGGCTGAAACGTAGCAGCAACCCGCAAAGGCGTCAACTTCTGGAGAAAGACAGGGGAAGTCAATTAGGAAGATTTGGATGAGGTAGTCCGGTATGACCGGTATTACATCGCCGCCCATGGCGGCGAGTTTTTCGGCTTGCTAATGAAGACCCTAGGTGGTTGGGGCTGGGACCGCGCGCTTGATGGCGTGGGCCAGAAGCAGCATCTCCTGCTCCAGGTCATCGAAAACGGGCCGCGCCTCCGATACATCACCAGCGTGGGCCATCACCTCAATATTAAGCGCCAGGTTGTATGCCGAATAGGCACCAAACATGCCCAGGAGGTCTTTCAGCGAGCGGGTAATGAGGCGGACCGATTCGTGGTCTTCGTCCTCGATGCCCTGGTATGTATTCAGCATTAGCTCAGGATAATTTACACAGTACGCTACTGCCGTACGCGCCCAATGCAAGCCGAGAATCCCAAACAACACCGAAATTAGAGACGGTCGGTAGCAGGAAGCAATCGCCAACCACTCTTTATTATTGCTGGGCTTTTGCTAATCTGAGAGCACTACCGCCGTTCCATATTCTAAGACCTCGGCGGCGCCACTCATGACCTGAGATGTCGATAGCCTCGTAGCTACTACGCAGTTGGCGCCTTTGTTGCGCGCCTGTGCCACCATGTCGACCAAGGCCTCTTCCCGACTTTGCTCCAGCAGCTCAGCGTAAACGCCCACCCGACCGCCAAAGACTGATCGAATGCCTGCTTGTATATCGCGGCCCACATGCCTCGCTCGAACGGAGTTGCCTCTGACAAGTCCCAAAACACTGGTGATGCGCCTGTTTGGAACGTCGTCGGAGGTTGTGATAAGAATTTCAGTTCCCGAAGTGCTCATCGTTCATCCCCTTATTTGGGTTTTCTATATTTGTGATTCTTCTGGGCTAGCATAATATGACTCAGCCCTGCGTTTATTTCCAGTCCTTCAGCCACTCCTGGAGACCTGCCTTCGTTCGCAATGCTCTTTTAATAATGACGAGTTCCGATGTTGTTTTGTTCCTGGCCAGCGGGTGGTATACGTCTTGTGAAAACGGACGTGAGCAGGAACGAACCGCGTATCAGACGGCCGGCCTGTCTCGTGGACTTAGGGAACCTCTCCCTCGAGATAGGCCTTGTTGATGCTCTTTCTAGAACTTACATAGTGGAGAGCCATTGCAAACGTTCAGATGCTGAAGAGCTGTGCAATCGAGGGCTTAGGGTTGACAGTCATTCCAAGCCTGTCACATACTCGCCCTGTGACACGCGGAACCGACGACAGCTTTGGGATGTTCTAAATATTTTTTGAATTGCTTGAGCCTAGGCGCAGACGTTTCCCCGTCGCAAACTAACATAAGGAGAAGCTAACATGCCGTTTTATACCGAAGGCGATGTCCGCATACAGTATGAGGAGGTCGGTTCCGGATTCCCCCTTCTGGTCACGCCTGGTGGAGGCCTGAATTCCGTGATCAGCGGTTGGCCCAACCAAGTTTTCAACGTAATGGAAGAATTCAAGAACGACTTCCGATGCATAACGATGGACCAGCGCAACGCCGTCGGCGGCCAGTCCAGAGGACCAATCAAGGTTGACGACCCCTGGGAGGCTTTTGCCGATGACCAACTTGGGCTGATGGACTATTTGGGAATAAACGAATTCTTCTTCATGGGCCTCTGTATTGGCGGCCCGTTCGCACTGAAGCTGATGGAAAAGGCTCCCGACCGTGTAACGGCTGCCATAATCTGCCAGCCTGTTGGCCACTCCTCGAAAACACCTGACGCCATGTACAACTCTGGTCGCGACCTGTGGGCACCCGAGCTGTGCGCCCAGCGAGCCGATTTGACCATCGAGACCTGCGAGGAGTACCTGCACAACCTCTACCGCCTCCAACCAAACTTTGTGTACAGCGTGACGCGCGATTTTGCTCGCACATGCCAGACACCAATGCTCGTCATGCCCGACGACACACCTGCGCACTCCTACGAGGCCGCCATAGAACTCATAGAGTTGGCGCCAAATGCCGAGACAACAGTATATCCGTGGAAGACAGAGAAGGACGTTCTCGACAAGACGATAATTCAGGTAAGGGAGTACCTGTTAGCGCATCTGCCAGCCCCTCACTAGTCATCCCAAGCGGCCCCGTGATACGAACGCACCACGGGGCCGCAGGCAATGCGAACGCTGTTTATTAGGAGCGCCTTTACTTGGTCAATAGCTTCACAATCTTGCCTGCGACTAATGTTAGTGATTCAAATCGCGCCAAATTACGCTTTAGACGGGGAGAAAATCAATGACCAGAATTAACAAGTGCATAGAGCTGATAGAGCAGGGTCAGGCGATATTTTCGATCTCTTCTCCGGAGCTGACCTACGAATCAGGCAAAGAGATGTCCCAGACGTGGGCCGATATGATTCAATTTGACTTCGAACATAGCCCGTTCGACACGGTCGGCCTATCGAACTTCATGAAAGGCTTGCGGGATGGCGGTCCAACGCCGAGCGGACACGGCACGCCAACCGTTATAACCACGCTGCCGTCAAATTGCATGACGCCTGAAGAGGTGATTTACAACGCCTGGCAGGCAAGGCACGTCCTATCGACGGGTGTCCACGGCATCCTCCACACTCACACGCGAAGGGCTGACGCCGTAGCGATGTTCGTAGCTGCCTCTCGATATGTTTTCCAGACGATCGGTCGAGACAAGGGCATATCTGAGGGTATCCGGGGTAGTGGTGGGCAAAAAGAACCTGCTGCTATCTGGGGGCTGGACCCGGCCGATTACATGCGGAGAGCCGACCCTTGGCCGCTGAATCCTGACGGGGAGCTAATGCTTGGTCTGAAGATAGAGGACCGATACTGTCTTCCCGACGTTGATAACATCGCAGCCGTGCCAGGTCTCTCATTCGCCGAATGGGGTCCGGGAGATATGGGCATGTCCTTTGGCGATCCTACACAGCACGACCCTCCCTATCTGCCTGAGATGGACAACGCGCGGCACATGGTCAAGAGCGCCTGCGACAAAGCGGGACTCACATTCCTATGCAGTTGGCAGGACCCGAGCATGAGCATAGAGGAGCGTGCCCGCCATGCCCTGTTTGTGGAAGGCGCCAGGATTCTTCATGTTCCCGATTCCGCCGTAGCAGACAATATTAGGAAAGAAATGGGCAGGACAATGCCCTGGTAGTTTTCACTTAAGAGACTGGTTTGATGACCAAACCAGTCTCCTAGGTATCTAGCCCACAAAAAGACACAGGCTTGACTTTCTCTAGATCAGTGCTGACCTGCAGAACGCCAAGGTTCACCAGGTCGGTGACTGCAGCCTGGTTGCCTGAGCTCAGCCGTTATTGGGAGACCACTTGTAGATTTTCGTAAGTGTTTCTCCCATTAGCGCGGAACGCTCTGAATCCGAAAGCTGGTCTGTTACCCGGAAGGCCTCCACGCCCTGTTCGTAGGTCAGCAAATTCACAGCCCTGGTCCAGTCTGTGCCCCACATGCATCGATCGAATCCAAACGCTTCGAA
>CAUZQF010000267.1:0-3780 GCA_963581905.1 Dehalococcoidia bacterium | reverse complement strand
CGGCCAAATGATCGACAATGCCCTTCTTGAACTCGGGACGCAGCATCGTAACGGCCACGGCAAGCACCTTCACGTTAGCGAAGGTCAAAGCGATTGCAATAACAAGACTGGCCAAGCGGGGCAAAACCTCTCCGCTAATATGAGGGGCCAGAAGAGAGGCGATCTGAGCCTGGTAGTTCAAACCTATCATGAATCCGAGAACGATTCCGCCAACCCCGGATGCAGGCTTGATAATCCCTACCTTAAGGCCTGTCAGGACGAGCAGGCCCATGGAACCTATTAAAATCAGATCTACTACGTTCATACCCCCACTCCCAACCTCATCCACCGGTACAGGTAAACGTACTAATTCTCACCGACTGCCGATTCTTCAGAGACAACGGCAATTCAATTACTAATGTTGGTGATCTGTGTGGGGGCTATTGTGGCAAGGCATGGGAAAGGTAGGCACAATGGTTGCCTTAGTGTGCGAGCCGTAAGTACCCAAGTCTCCTGCGTGCGCCCCGCAAGTAGATACACCCAGGCAATAGTAGTCACTGGCATGCATGAGAGGGATTGCATTTACATGACACGCAAAAAGAGGCGGGCCGCATTGGCCCGCCTCTTTAACACTTAATCGACTAGTAGTTAGCTGTTCTGATGGAACAGGTTCAGAGCCGAACCAAGCCTGAACCAGGCCAACTGAGACTCTCCAAAGGTGTGATTGAGTTGGAGAACTTCAGTTGTGCCGTCGGCATGGGCCAGTCGACATTCCACTGGCTTGCCAGGAGCTAGATCCGACAGACCGACTAGGCTGATACGGTCGTCTTCCAGAATCTTGTCATAGTCGGCAGGATCCGGGAACGTTAGGGCTAGAAGACCCTGCTTCTTCAGGTTGGATTCGTGGATTCGAGCGAAGCTGCGCACAATAACGGCAGCGCCACCCATCAGCCTGGGGCACAGGGCAGCATGCTCACGGCTGCTTCCTTCGCCGTAGTTGGCGTCTCCCACGATGACCCACTTAACGCCCTGGGACTGATAGTGCTTGGCAATGGTCGCGATTGGCTGTGCTGTCTCGCCAGTCAAAACGTTCTTGCCCACACCGGTTTCGCCTGTGTAAGCATTTATCGCGCCCATCAGGGTGTTCTCGCTGAACTTGTCCAGGTGGCCGCGATAGCGAAGCCAAGGGCCTGCAGGCGAGATGTGGTCGGTGGTAGTCTTGCCGCTGGTCTTCATGACGACCGGCATGTCCTCGAAATCGTTACCATCCCATGCTGGCCATGGCTGCATGAGCATAATACGCTCGCTGTTTGGGTCAACGGCCAGCTCAACTCCAGACCCGTCCTCAAGAGGAGCCTCGTAGGATGAGTTACCTGTGGCAAAATTCTCCGAGGGTACTTCGGGAGCAGTCTTGGGAGGCTCCAGCTTGAACTCGGTGCCGTCTGCCGCCGTTAGCGTGTCCGTTAGAGGATTGAACGAAAGCCTGCCCGCGACGGCCATGGCCGTTACGATCTCCGGGCTGCCGATGAAATTCATCGTATCCGCAGAACCGTCGTTTCGGGCAGGGAAGTTGCGATTGTAAGAGGTAAGGATCGTGTTGGGATGGTCCGTCTGGTCCTGAGACCTCCGCCACTGACCGATGCAAGGTCCGCACGCGTTGGCCAGGACGCTGCCGTCGATATCGCGAAGGGAGCCCATCTGGCCATCCCGCTCAATTGTGGCCCGGACCTGCTCTGAACCTGGGGTCACCATGAAGGGCACAGTCGACTTGAGGCCGTGGGCCTTTACCTGCTCTGCGATGTCGGCAGCTCTGCTCATGTCCTCATAAGAGGAGTTGGTGCAGCTTCCGATAAGCGCTGAAGAGACATCGTCTACAAACCCGTTGGCTGGGTCTGCAACCTCTGCCGCCATCTGCGAGATAGGGCGGGCTCGGTCCGGCGAATGCGGACCTGTCAGGTGAGGCTCTAGGGTAGATAGGTCTAGCCTGACCACCTTGTCATAGAACTTCTCAGGCTCTGCCTCTACCTCGTCGTCCGGAGAAAGCAGATGCTTATATTTCTCAGCCAGAGGAACCAGTGCGGCACGGTTGGTGGCTCGCAGGTACTGGCCCATGTGATCGTCATAAGGGAACATCGACGTGGTCGCGCCAAGCTCAGCTCCCATGTTGGTGATGGTTGCCTTGCCGGTGGCGCTGATTGTCCTGGCGCCTGGGCCGATGTACTCGACTATCGCATTGGTTGCGCCAGACACGGTTAGCGCGCCTGCCACATACAAAATTACGTCCTTAGGCGCTGTCCAGCCGTTCAACTCGCCGGTCAAGTACACGGCGATATGCGTGGGATAGAGCACTTCCCAGGGCAGGCCGGCCATGGTCTCGACAGCGTCAGCGCCGCCAACACCCACCGAGCATGCTCCCAGACCACCAGCGTTAGGGGTGTGGGAGTCTGTGCCGATCATAAGCTCGCCTGGGAATGCGTAATTTTCTAGCGCGACCTGGTGAATGATGCCTGCACCTGGTCCCCAGAACCCAGCGCCGAACTTGGCAGCCGCAGATCGCAGGAAGTCGTAAACCTCGCTGTTTTCCTGAAGAGACTCCTTGAGGTCCACGCCACCCTCAACTCGGGCCTGAATGAGGTGATCGCAGTGGATCGAGGTGGCTACGGCTATCTTGGCCTGCTTCGTCTGCATGAACTGCAGCATAGCAGTCTGGCCTAGAACGTCCTGAAGAAGAACTCTGTCGGGGCGAAGGAACAGGTAACTTTCACCCGGAATCATCTCCTGATTTTCAGGATCATCCAGATGACCCAGCATGACCTTATCCGCCAGAGTTAGAGGCTTGCCCAGGCGCCTTCTGACCACCTTGAGGTTCGCCTCGATAGTCTCATAGACCTTTGATGCCATTTCCGGTGTGGATTCAATAGTAACCATTATTCTGAACTCCTTATTTCACGTGCCTAAGAGCAAGTCATATTGGGGGAACCACGGCTTGAAATACGATTGCTTCAAATATATCCATTTAGTTGACTGATGATTGCTCACCAGACCCAAAGGGGGGTTGTTGGATTTAACAGCAAATATAAAAAGCCCGGACCACAAATGTCGCCCGGGCCTCAATATGTTCTATAAGGCATGTGCCATTACGGCGAAACTTCGCGTTACGCCCAAAAGCAGTTTCCCTTTAACGCCATCAGCGGTGGGCTTATCGGGATAGGCCGAAGTACTCGTAGTTCATATCGATGTACTTACGCCAATCTTCTGGGGTGTCATCCTCGGCAAAGATGGCCACGACAGGACAAACGGGCTCACAAGCCGCGCAGTCGATGCACTCATCTGGGTTAATGTAATACATGTTGTCGTCGTCGGTTGTATAGATACAATCTACCGGACAGACGTCTACACATGCAGCGTCCTTTAGATCTACGCACGGCTCGGCGATAATATACGTCATTTTTGGCGGGAACCTCCTGCTAAGACAATGCTGCGCTTTCTACGCTCATAGATTATAGATGCGCGGCGCATCTGCTTTCAACCTTTTGTGGCACGAAAGTCAAATTTGCGGCTCTATTCCTGTGACGGGCTCACTGTATTGCCCCTTTTTCTCTGAGTTTACTGAGATCGTCGTCATCGTATCCCAGCCCATGAAGTATATCTATAGTGCCTTCTCCCAGCGCAGGAGAAGCACTTTGCGCCCTCAAAGGCGTTTCGCTCATCTTCAGAATAGGCCCTACCATGGTCACGGTGCCGGCTAGCGAGTGCTCCAGTTCCACGACAAGGCCGTTGGATGTGACCTGCTCGTCGTCC
>CAUZQF010000266.1:0-3785 GCA_963581905.1 Dehalococcoidia bacterium | reverse complement strand
CTCCGCTACAATACGAGTATCCACGGCGACAATTGCTGGGCTTGCGGGAAAGAACTCTGCTGCCTCGGAGACTCCTTCCGGTGTATATATCACTGACAATGCCGAGCAGGGAGCGTCGTTCGAAGCCAGGGATGGACATATCACTACTGGAATCCCCAGTCGGTAGGCCACACACTTGCCAGCATCAACGCACTTGCCTCCGCCTACAGCAACCAGGCAGTCCACGGGAGGTGCTTCCTTGCGGAGAATATCTACTATTCGGTCGATTTCCTGGAGGGAACACTCCCCATCGAAAGTTACGACGGTAGAGTTGACTTGGGCTTCGTTTAGGCTTGCTAGCAGCCTCTCACCAACTCTTCGCCTTCCGCCTTCGGAGATTAGGATTGCGGCATTTCTGCTCGGTACGATTGTCAGGTAGCGACCCAGGTGGTCCAATATCCCATCACCCTGGATGTATCTGTTCGGGGCGATGAAGACACGAGGCACGCTGGCGTTCTTTCCTTCTTCAGTCGAAAAAACAGTGCCTGGTTTGTAGTCAACAGGGGTCGACATATCAATCTCCTTAGGTATGCCTGTCGTATATCAAGCGCCGATGACAGGGCCGGTATGCCCGACGCCATCAAGAGTTCTTGACGCTTATATATTTCTATCAGCCTAGACAGAACCGTACGGATCGCCGAAGTTTAATTTACGGTATCCGAATGACAGTCTAATTTATCTTTTGTCGGGGCATAACGCACTCGGTAGCACGCCACGTTCGGAACGTGGAGGTCGCTGGTTCGAGTCCAGTCACCCCGACCAGTTCAATTCCACAACATCAAATCCAGTAAACATGATGGGGACTGTCAAATGAAGAACTTTGTGACCATAGGACGAATAGCAAAACGAGGATTTTGGTCAGCGAATCAGGTTGAACCAGCCCGTTATGTGACTTATGAATGGTGGGCCCGCAGGGATTCGAACCCTGGACACTCGGATTAAAAGTCCGATGCTCTGCCAGGCTGAGCTACAGGCCCACGATGTACACTTGGCCAGTCCGCCGTGGTCAACGAACGCCAGCAGTAATTTTAAGGTGTCGCGATATCCTTGACAAGGGAAATCACACCTCAGACTGCTAAAACGGCAAGGGGAATGCGATCAGCGAATGCATCTGGCTTAGAGGCCAGTAGCTGAACCAGGCCCTTCCTATGATGTTATCGGTGGGAACGGTGCCCCAATCTCGCGAGTCGTTGCTGGCTCTCCGATTGTCGCCCAACACGAAATACTCGTTTGGACCCACCTTCTCTGGCGACATGTTGGTCTTGTCTGGTCGTGTAACGTATGGCTCTACAAGCAACAACTCGTTCACGAAGACCTGGCCCTGTCGAATCGCTACAGTATCGCCTGGGAGACCTATTACGCGCTTAACGAAGTCGCGGGACACGTCCAAGGGAAAGTGAAAAATAATCACATCTCCCCTTTTTGGATCACGAATGGGAAAGATGCTCTGGTCCTGTGTCTCCGAGTCGGAGGCGAACAACGTTCGCAAGCCACTGGGCGACAGATGGAAGTACACAATCTTGTTCACGAGGAGGTACCGCCCCTCCTCCAAGGTTGGTTGCATACTGGATCCTTCTACCCTGAAGTTCTGAACGCTGAACTGCAACGCCAAGAAAATCAGCAGGGCAAGGATAACCGTCTCTATTAATTCCCTAATTAACGACCGCATTAATACCTACGTTAGCGTGCCTGACAAACTCTGTCTTGCATATATGCCTCAGTGATTATAACGAGGAACGCCCGAATATGTTATCGAAACTACGACCACCCTTTCTCGGGATTGGCCATTACGTCGGCTCGGATTGCCTCGCGGGTCAAAAAGCAATTGGTTACCATCAAGGTTATACGGCACATTTAGTTCATTAGAGGCACCATCTCAGCACCTCCCTTAGCCAATGCAGCAACCACAATTGGAAAAAGCAGACCTAATCAGCCGAAGTCAGAGCGGCGACATGGATGCGTTCAACGCCATCGTTGAGCGGTATCAGTCGCACGTCTATAACGTGTCGGCTCGGATTATGGGCAACATGGCAACCGCCGAAGACGTCACGCAATAAACCTTCATTTCCGCCTATCGCGCCATTCGCAAGTATCGCGGCGGCAGCTTCCGAGCCTGGCTGCTGAGGATTGCCACAAACCAGTGCTACGACATGCTGCGTGCCATGGCGCCGACCCGCCGATTCCCTGGACGAAGCCCTCCTGAATCCTGGGTTTCGTGTGCCTTCCGGGGGAGAGTCGCCCGAGGAGCGCTCGCTTCAGGGGGAGCTGGCGGAGCAGATCCAAAAGGCCATCCTCACGCTGCCCGACGCCCAGAGGGCGGTCATCGTGCTAATCGACGTTCAGGGCTTCTCTTATGAGGAGACGGCCCTGGCAACAGGAGCTTCTATTGGCACTATCAAGTCCCGGCTGAGCAGAGCCCGGGCGAAGCTGCGAGACCTGCTTTCGCAGCACATGGAACTTTTACCGGAGGAATTTCGTCAATAAACTGACGGGTAAATGATGTGATTAGATTTCTAGACAGACGAAAGCATGACAGACTTCGCACCCTCCTGTCGTCCTTTACGGACGAGGAGGTAAGCGAAGGCAAGAAGCGGCAAGTGGAGGCACACCTGGCTCAATGCCCGGAGTGCTCTACAGAATTCGCCTCTATAAGAAGCATGTCTCAGCTAATGGGCAGGCTTCCCGAGATCGCTTTGCATCGTTCCTTCGTCCTGACATAGGCACCTGCTCCTGTAAGGCAATCATCCTACTGGCTCTGGAGTGGTAGCCTGGCTACGGTCGCAGCTGCGGTACTGCTGGTATTCCTACTGGTAGGCGACGCCTTTGGTCTGGTGACTCAGTCACCTATGCCTTTGAGAGAGAGCAGATCACAGCCGGCAATTGCTCCGGCGGCGGCTCCAATGGCCCCTGCTCCGGCCCAGGCGGTTCCGACTCCGGCGGCGGCTCCGGCATTAGCGGCGGCTGGGAATCCAGCAGCGCCTGCACCTCTTGCTACGACCGCCGAAGTGCCGTTGGATGAACCTACTTCGCGGTCCGCACCAGGTGGCTCTGAAAAGCCGAGTGCGCCTGTAGCTGCCGCGCCCCTGGCCGCCTTTGACTACCGACGTGACGCCTCCCCCTGAGGTTGCTTTGGAGTCTCTGGCACAAGGGGAATCTTCTGCGGAAATTCAAGAACCGGCTGATACCGTCACGCAAGAAGAGCTGACGAAGGCCTTACCGCTGCCCCTGCCGCTGCAATTGGAGTTGCCGGTGGTTACTCAGAGCCTGGAGGAAGAACAAGTCCATTCTCTTCCAGGCAACCCTCGCCTACTGGGACAGGGCACAGGGGGAGCACTGGAGACCGCGCCGCCTTCTCATGATCTAAGCGAAGACGAGGGCCAGTCTGATGGCGTCTCGATCCCACTCCGCCAACTGCAAATAGCAGTCGGTACGATTCCAGTCGTCCTTCTATCGGCGACCGCCGTAATGTATCGCCGCCGCTAGCTGGCTCTGCAACCCGAAACAGCCCGTCTCCTAGTAACCCTCTCTCGCCTTCTCTGACGCCCTATCTCTTCCCGCATTTCTCGGAAATTTGATAACTCCAAATAGCATGATTGGGTTCAAGACCACTATGGGCTATTATCGAATGGCCATATGCAATTGTTGTTGTCCAAAATTATCCAAATCGCATGGAACCTTTCGGGTGCTGCCGTCGTCGTTATATATGAAGCTTGAAAATAAAGGCCGGTCGGTCTAGCACCGGGGCC
>CAUZQF010000265.1:0-3789 GCA_963581905.1 Dehalococcoidia bacterium | reverse complement strand
GCGTCAAGAGCAGTATCAATCCTATCCGGCATCGGGGAAACCATTCCAAACACGCATCTGCTTATAAGGCCATTCGTTCGAAGGGAGGCAGTTCTTTCATCCAAAATAGAAGGAACGCAGGCATCCATTTCAGATCTGTACCAATTCGAGGCATCAAGAGAAAGAAGACCCATACGCGATGTAGTGGAAGTAATAAACTATCTTCATGCGCTAGAACAAGGCATCGAGCGACTCAACGATATTCCCATCAGTTTTCGCCTTATAAACGATGTACACGAAATACTGATGAGAAGAGTCCGAGGCAGCGACCTCCGGCCCGGCGAAATCCGTACAACCCAGGTTTGGATAGGCCAACAAGGTTCACCTATAGAGGAGGCTCGATATGTTCCGCCGCCAGCCACTTACATCCGAGACCTAATGCTTGACCTGGAGAGATTCGTCAATGATGACATAGAAATGCCCCCACTGATCCAGTGCGCGCTGATGCATTACTAGATTGAGGCCATCCACCCATATCTCGATGGCAATGGCCGAATAAGACGCCTACTTATCCCCCTGTTTCTCAGTGTCAAGGATGTCTTGCCCAAACCCTTGCTTTATCTGAGCGCCTATTTCGAACGAAATCAAAATATGTACTACGACGAGCTATTCAATGTAAGCAAGACTGGGGACTGGACACCGTGGTTAAAGTACTTCCTAGAGGGCGTAGAAGAGCAGGCCAGAGATGCACTTTTACGTACGCGAAAAGTACGTGAATTGCAGGAGCAATATAGAACCCTCTTGTTTTACAGGCGAGAATCAGGCAATACCTTGAGTTTGCTCGACCACCTGTTCGAGAGCCCCTATCTAACGGCACCTACAGCAGCCGAGTTCTTAGAAGTAACTGTTGCAGGAGCAAGACGAATTTTGGAAAGGTTAGTGGAGGCCGGCATAGTTGAGGTAGACACAAACTCATGGCCCCATAATTACATCGCTCGAAATCTCTTACGCGTGATCGAGGCTCCGACAGCTAGCGAGCAGACTGAGGCAGATTGAGACTTTGACAGCCTTATACAAGAACGTAACGACAGCCGCGCAATCGACTAGGCTCTAACAGCGGTTAATTGTTGAAATCAAAGACCTTTGTCCGCCCTGGCTCACCCAGGCCGACCTACCCGCTGGCCTGCAGTTGCTCCCGCCTCTTGGGTCGCGGCATGGTGTAGAAGAAGATGCCAGCGATGCCGTAGATAGCGGCTAACGGGATCAACGACCAGAAGTAGCTATCAGTATTGTCGAAGATCCAGCCCATCCACACCGGCGTGCTCATAGACATGAACTGGTTAGGCACATGCTGCCATCCCCGTAGCGTGGCAAAGGACTTTCGCCCAAAGAACTCGCCCATGATGGCCCACGTCAGCGGATTGACGCTCTCGGCAAAGCCCAGCAACACTACAAATAGCAGCAACTGCCACAAGTGCCCGCTCTGATTCAGCAGGACCAGCATGGATAAGGTGCCGCCAATCATGCATATGGCGCTAAGCTTTGGCTTGGATACACGATCGCCTAGGTAGCCGATGATCAGGTTGAAGACCAGCGTGGCCCCGGACAGCACTCCGATGAACAGCGCCGCAATAGGTAGGCCCTCTTCTTCAGTGCGACCACTTCCCATCAGGAACCAGACCATTACAGGGGCCATCAGGAACATGATGCCCGAGTGCACGGTGTTGCGAAATCCAGACGCCATCGTCAGCATCCAGAAGGTTGGGGTCTTCATCGCCTCTTTGGCAGTGTAGTCCTGCTCAACTCTTTCCAGAGAAGAAGAATCCTGAGCAGCGGCTTCTCCCGAATTCGAGCTAACCAAAGGCTCAGGCTCTATGCCATCGGGATGGAGGCCTATGCCCTCGGGGGATCTCTTCATCAAAAACGAGAGAGGCACCACGGCCACAATGATTGCGATTCCTGACACCAGTGCAGCAGAGCGCCAGCCAACTGAAAATACCAGCAGGCCGACCACAGGCACCACCACCACGCCTCCCAGCCCGCTTCCCGCCGATATGATGGACATGGCCAGACCGCGCTTGCGCCTGAACCACTGGTTCGCCGCCGGGATGGACGCATTGTTGAAGCCGGACCGGAATCCCACCGACAAAAAGCCCACGAATACGAGCGTGAAGAAGAAGAGGTTGTTGGTCAGAGACAGAAGAATGAATCCCACGCCCGACATGATGCCTCCGAAAGCCAGCATTACGCCCGGGCCAAAGCGGTCCGTGCAGTAGCCGACCACCGGTCCCATGATGCCACCTTCGAGTCTGCCCAGCATGTCGGCCAGCGCGATGGCCGCGACGCCTATTCCCAGCTCGTTCCGAATCGGCAAGACGTATAGGCTGAACCCGCGATTGAAGAAGCCGTGCTTGAAGGCGTCTACAAACAGTCCAATGGCAACGATCCACCAGCCGTAAAAGACCCTGGTACGCAGACCAAGCAGACGCTTCCCGCTAAGTATTGCCATTCAGACCTGGCTTTGCATGACGTTGACACACGTCTCGACCCAGCGCTGTGCCGTTCCTGGCGCACTGGCAAGATGCAGATGGATGTAGGAGGCCCAGACGTTGCCCTGTCGAATTCCCTCGAGCCGTCCGTCTTGGTTCACCACCTCATACGCTGCCGTAGAGGAATCATGTTCGATAGTCGAAACAGACCAGTGGAACTCGTGACCGCGTATTCGCTGGCCTTGAGATAGCAGCGGGCCGTCGACCAAGGCCTGCACCTCTCGATAGCCCAGCGTCAGGCGGCTCTTCTCCATAGACGACTCGACGGGAAGAACACCAACCATCTCATG
Source organism: Dehalococcoidia bacterium (assembly GCA_963581905.1). Taxonomy (GTDB): domain Bacteria; phylum Chloroflexota; class Dehalococcoidia; order Lucifugimonadales; family JADFKI01; genus Casp-Chloro-G4. Next base: position 971 of record CAUZQF010000265.1, on the reverse strand, counting down.
GCGATTGCCGTCGAAATCCGTCAGAGAGGTCCCCAGATACATCAGCCCTCCGCACTCCGCATATATCGGCATTTTTGCATTTCCGGCCGTTCGAATTGAATCTAACATGCCTTTATTGTTGGCCAGTTCCGCCGCATATATCTCTGGAAAGCCCCCTCCCAAGTAGACACCACCTACGCCCTCGGGCAACACATCGTCGGCCAAAGGACTGAAGGGCACCACCTCGGCTCCCCAGGCCTCCAGCAGGTCCAGCGAGTCCTGGTAGTAGAAATTGAATGCTTTATCCATGGCAACGGCTATTTTCGTCTTTTTGGGAACCGGCTGCGAGGGGTATGCCGTGGGTTCTGCCGTGGGAGTCCCTGCCTGTTTCGCCATCTCCAGCAGCTTGTTCAGATCAATGCTGTGTTCGATCTGTGCCACCAGCTTGTCCAGCCATTCATCGGCCACAGGGCCTTCCACCACCGGCACCAGCCCCAGATGTCGTTCGGGAGCGCGAAGGTCGTCGCGGCGAGGCATGTAGCCAATTACTGGCAGGCCTGTCGCATCCTCTATAGGGGGTTTGCAGAATTCCAGGTGGCGCGGACTGCCTATGCCGTTCAGTATGACGCCTGTGATGTTCACATCAGGGTCGAACTGCTGATAGCCCAGGACCTCGGCGGCGATGCTGCGCGCTACCTTGGCGGCGTCTACGATGAGGATAACCGGCGCACGAAGTAGTTTGGACACCTCTGCCGTAGAGCCCTCCTCCGTGAGGTTAGCGTGTCCGTCATAGAGGCCCATGAGGCCTTCGACAACCGCAATATCCCGGCCCTGATTGGCTCTTCCGAAGGACTCCAACACAGCAGCGTTAGACAGCAGCCATGTGTCTAGGTTGCGACTGGCGATACCGCAGGCCATCTTGTGGTAGGACGGGTCAATATAGTCCGGCCCACACTTGAAGGGCTGAACCTTGTGTCCACGGCGGGCCAGAG
>CAUZQF010000264.1:0-3794 GCA_963581905.1 Dehalococcoidia bacterium | reverse complement strand
TATACGCAGGTCTGCAACAGGCCAGCGGCAGCATCGAAATCAAGGGCTCGGTAATCGCCAGTGGCGTAGGTGACCTCACTATGGATAATGGCGATGATATATGGGACAACCCGGGGGCGAACCTCACCATATCTGTAGAAACCACTGATAAGAAACAGGGCACAGCCAGCAGCGAAATAGACGTAGCCACGGCCTTCACTACCGGCCTCATAGGCTCAGAGGACATCTCTCCTACGCTCGACCTGTCCAGCTACGAGTCGATCTCTCTGTGCATCAAGTTTGGCGTTACGACGTCAGCAGGCCAAATCGAACTCGTAATAGTCGACTCCACGGGATGCGCCAGCGCCGCAGAGAACATAGACCTACCTGTGCTTACCGGCGATCTGTTGAAGTTTGTGACCGTAGGCATCTCATACAGCACCACCAGAACCGCCATTGCCTGCCTTGGGGCTGAGTGTGGCTACTGACCTGTCCACCGCCAGCAGTACCAAGAGAAATATCGATGAAATCGTAGCCCGAGGTCAGATGACCAGCATAGTGATCCTTGTGGCCAACTCCATCCAGGGCGAACCCATCGATCTCACGGAGCCATCTGACGCTGACAACGATGGTCTATCCGACTCCGAGGATCGCCGGCACAATGTGATCATCAGCTACAGCGACGAATCTCAACAGAAGAACGACGTGTACTGGACCAAGGTATTTGTAGGAGCCGATGACGGCGACGACCAGTTGGAGACAGAAGAGTGAGTAGAGCTAACAATTTTCCTTAAGGGTCTGGACCAGGCAACCCCTCTGGTAAAGGACATCGAGTTTACTTTGGAGATAATACCATCTGAAAGCAGTGTGCTGGTTTTGCAACACATCACGCCCCAAGAGATTAGCAACGTCATGAACCTCAAGTAGCTCTGACGTGAGACTGATGTCTTTGATCACTAATCCGGCGAAGCGATTCATCCAGAAACAGCCATTAGCATCGCAATAACTCTGATCTGCTGGCCAGATTTGTAAATCAGTTAGTGAGAAAAAATAAACACCGGTCTTGGATTTCCAAGGCCGGTGTTTTTATTTAAGCTTGTTAGTTAGACGGAGCTAGAAAGAAAACTACTTGTACTGACTCTTTCGAATCTTGCTGGGAAGCACGACCCACATGCCGAATAGTGCTACGAATGCCAGACCTGCGAATACTGCTTCCATGTGTTCTATCCTCCAAGTAATCTACAAACTATTATGGAGGCAAGATGTTTCCCAAGTTTTGCATATTTGTTAAATCTTTGTTAAATCAGTGGCAAACGTGGCTGCGATTGACACGCCCGCTATCCGCCAGATATAAATTGCAATGAACTAAGAACTGACGCAAATATACGAAAAACCTCTTCCGACCATCACTATTTACAGGAGTACGCTTAATGCCAGATAAGATTCGCTTGGGCTTTGTGGGGGCTAACGTCAATTCGCACTGGTCATCCCAGTCGCACTTTCCGGCGCTGCTGGCCAGTCCGGACGTCGAGCTCACCGCCGTCTGTACATCCAGACCAGAAAGCGCGGAAGAGGCGCGACTGGCTTTCGGGGCGAAGCTCGCCTTCCACGACTTCCGAGAAATGGCGGCGTCGCCAGAGATAGACGCGGTGGCAGTGGTCGTGCGAGTGCCATCGCACTATGAACCAACTAAGGCGGCCATCGAAGCAGGCAAGCACGTCTACACCGAGTGGCCGCTGGGCCGGACCACCGCTGAAGCCGAGGATCTGGCGTCGCTGGCCCGAGCTAAAGGCGTTCATACCGTGGTCGGACTGCAATCGCGAGTCAGCCCTGCCTTGATGTACATCAAAGAGCTCATCGAGTCCGGCTACATGGGCGAGGTGCTGTCCTGCCACGTCACCACCATGCGTGACGGCGCCCTGGAACGCCCTTCCAGCCGCACATGGCAGCGGGACGCCAGCCAAGGCGCAAACACTCTGACCATCGCCAACGGCCACGTCATTGACGCCTTGCGCTTTGTGCTGGGCGACTTCTCCCGGGTGGCTTGCATGGTCACCACGCAGGTACAGCAGTTGTACGAGACGGACACCAAGCAATTCGTAGACGTCACGTCGCCGGACAACGTTCGAGTCTCCGGCCAGCTAGTGAGGGGCGCAGCAGCCTCCGTTCATGTCGGCGCGGTCCCCTGGGCAGGCGGCGGCTTTCGAATGGAAATCTACGGGCGGGAAGGCACGCTGGTCACCACTGGCAGCATCTCGTCTCAGCGCGGTGAGATGCTGCGAGTGCAGGGCGCACAGAAGAGCTCTGAGCTAAAGGATTTAACCATACCTGAGCGTTTCAACTACGTCCCGGACGATTTTCCGCGAGGCGACCCTTTCAACGTTGGGCAGATGTATGCACTGTTCGCGGAGGCAATTCACACTGGGCAGAACAGCCTCCCTACATTCGAAACTGCTGTTGATTTGCATCGCTTTATCGACACTATCCAGTTGGCCTCGATGACAGGCCGAGAAATGAAGGTCGAATAGGCGACCGCTGCACAACAACCCAAATTTGGAAAACTCTTTTTAAAAATTAATATAGGAGAATCGAAGTGCCATTCTATGAAAGAGGCCCCGTCCGAATCCATTACGAAGAGGTCGGCTCCGGCTTCCCGCTGTTGATCATACCCGGTGGTGGTCTCAACTCCACCCTGATGTCCTTGCAGACGTCCGTGCCCTTCAACCCAATGGAGACGTATAAAGACGACTTCCGTTGCATCAGCGCCGACCTGCGAAACTCCAAGACAGGGCAATCTACCGGGCCGCTGGAGACCGGCCGACCCTGGGACGCCTACTCTGACGACCACCTGGGCCTGATGGACCACCTGGGCATTGATGAGTTCTTGGTCATTGGCTTCTGCATCGGAGGTCCGATGATCCACAACCTTCTCAGGCTGGCACAAGAGCGCGTCGTAGCGGCTGCGCTTATGCAACCCAGCGGTTTCGATCCAGAGCACCCTGACATTTTCTACCAGAACAACATTAGCGGCTGGGGACCACCCCTTTGCGAGAAGCAACCTGATATCACGATGGACATGGTCCACGACTTCCTCACCAGCATGTACACCAGCCGTGCCGAATTCGTATTCACCGTCTCACGGGATTTCGTGCGCGCTCTGCAAACGCCGCTTCTGATAGCGCCGGACAACATACCCGCGCACCCGTACGCCGCTGCGATGGAGGTTGCTGACCTTGCCCCGAACTCTGAGGTGACCATCTTTCCATGGAAGGACACTCAGCCGCACATCGACGAGGTCGTGGAGCACGCGCGCCGCTTCCTCAAATCGCACGAGCCCAAGGCAAGCTAGGATTCCAGGCAAAGGAATGATCGTTCAAGCTGAAGCAAGGAAAATGCGAGGAGCAATGTCTCAATGAGCACTACCATGACAAGCCGGGTTCACGTCGTCGCGGGTGGCTTTCCGCCGGGAGCCCTGGGCGGCCACGATATTGACTTCGCGCGCTTCAAGCTACTGGAACTGCTGGTAGAGCAGGACCTACGGGCCACGGTAGGTAACGACTTCATCGACATCGGCCGTTGGTTACCTGGCACCCAACTGTTGATCACCTACCTTGCCGGACCGTACCTCGACGACGACCAGAACCAGGTCGTGCGTCAATGGCTTGACAAAGGTGGGCACTGGCTGGCCCTGCATGGCTCAAGCGGAGGCAAGGCAGCGCGCGTTGCAGGCAGCAACAGGCGACGAATGGTCAAGTCCAGCCACCATGACACGCTGGGCGGATTCTTCCTCAGCCACCCTCCGATTCGCAAAATGC
>CAUZQF010000263.1:0-3794 GCA_963581905.1 Dehalococcoidia bacterium | reverse complement strand
AAAGACTTTTCTTTTGAGATTTAAACCACGTAGCTCAAAAAACCTAAGCCCTGGCCCTCAGCAGTCGAGCCGCGAATGGCGCCACCGCCGGACCGAAGGACCTGATGATCTTTCGCATGTTCGTGTGGCGTAGCACCTTGATGATTATGGTGCTGTGCCAGTCGAAGGAGAAGTCTGGCGCGTTCAAGACGTCGTTCATCATTTTTTGCGACAGAAACTCTTCTAGCAGCGATTCGACCTGCTTGTCGTTGAGGGACTCGAACATCAGGCGGGCGTAGTAGCCGACACGAAGCTCCTTGCCGAACACACCCTTCCATGCCTTTTCGTAGCGCACAAGCTCCGGCGATTCGAACCTGCCAACGGCGAATGCCTCCCCGATTGTGACCGCAGCCAACTCCCCAGAAATCAGAGCGTAGTAAATCCCGCCACCGGTCGTAGGCTTAACCAGCCCTGCGGAGTCGCCGACAACCAAGACGCGCGTGCCGTAGGTCTTGGGCAAGGGCCGTATCGGTATTCCCCACGTCTGGTTTGGGCTCAATATGTTGGTGACCACGCCGCTGTCCGTCATGGTCTTAAGCAATTGGTCCATATTGTCGCCGACCTGTTTTCGCGGTGCCATTCCCACCATTGCTTTTCCCGGCGAAAACGGGACGATCCACGCGAAGGACTTGGACACGATTTCAGCGCCAACAAAAACCTCTATTTCCGTAAGGTCAGGAGCCTCAACAATGGCCTGACAGCCGATCATGTAGTCTTCTGGCTTACCGGAGGATAAGCCTGCCATTCGCAGCAGAGGTGAGCCGAAGCCGCTGGCGATAACCAGCATTTCGGCCTCCAGGATTTTCTTTTGGCCATTGAAAGTAGCTTTAACGATGGCGGAATCTCTGTTAACTCTAAGGTCTGTAACGCGATGCTCAAGCAGGTATTGGGCACCGGCTTCCTTGGCCTTCGTTGCGAAGGAGTTCACGTAGGCCACGCGGTCTACGATATAGGCCTGCGGCTCGGGCTTCTCCACACGAAACCTGTGACCGGAAGGCGATACTATGGAGGCTGCCATGGCCTCACGGTAGATGTAATCGGGGTCGGGAGGAAACTTGGCGACGCACTCCTTGCCGATAATGCCAGTGCAGAGCTTATCTCCTATATCGGAGCGCCAGTCCAAGACGACAACATCTCGACCAGCCTCAGCCAGTCTTAGTGCAGCCATATTGCCGGCGGGTCCGGCACCAACGATAATTACATCATGCAAATTTTCGTCCTCTGGTCTTCATGTCGACTGTGCCTGGCATGTTAGCCCAAGGAATTAGTCCCGGCAACGAGTTGATGGGTCTTAATCCGACAGGTCATTAGTAAGGCGGACATGCTAAAGGCGCTACTCGGTATTTTGAGTCGTTTCCGCGTACATGGCGTCTGTCTTGGCCGCCATGATGAAGTCGTTTCTGTGTAGGCCGCGAATCTTGTGCGTCCACCAGTCGACGCCCACCCTGCCCCACTCTAGCGTGATGCGCGGATGGTGGTCTTCTTCGTCCGCCTGACGGCCCACCTTCTCCGTGAAGTCCAAAGCGTCCGAGAAATTCTTGAACTCGAAGGACCTCTCCAGACGGGGAATGTCGTCCGAATTCGTCAGGTCCCAGTCGGGAATTTGGGGCTTGAGTTCGGCCACTTCCTCGTCGGTCACTTTTGGGGAGTCTCTTCGACAGGCTACGCATCTCTCGCCGGTCAAAGTTGCCATCTGTACACCTCCAGGACTCTGTATCTAAGATAAACCCATTATCCCATTCAACCATGATTGCTCGCCACATTTGCGGTGACAGGCGCTTTGGAAGAAGGCGGGCAGATAACTCCAACCCGGCCTGGTTCGCTTGACGAGCATAAGTCTGGCTAATAAACTTCGCCCGGTAGGCAGCGCCGTAAAGACGCTGTCGAAAGGAGACTAAATGCGACAGAACCGCGTAAAGAAACTCATGAGGGACGGACAGCTTGCTCTCGGCAAGTACGTTACCATGGCCGACCCCCAGATCGTTGAGATCATAGGCATTGCCGGATTCGATGCGGCCTTCATAGACATGGAGCACACGACCTTTGATTTGGCTCTGGTGGAGCAGATGATCAGGGCCGCCGACCTGGCTGGCGTGACGTCGATCATCCGAGTGCCGGACAACGACGCCAAGCTGATCTTGCGAATACTCGATGCCGGAGCGGAGGGCATCATAGTGCCTCACGTTGATGGCATTGAAGGCGCGAAGCGTGCTGTGGACGCGGTGCGCTATCCTCCCGTAGGCGAACGAGGTGCCTCAGCTGGCTCTCGGGCCGCTCGTTACGGCTCCGTGCCCTATCAGGAGCACTCCAGGCAGTCTAACGACGAGATACTCCTGTCGGTGATGACCGAGGACGACAAGGGCATTAACGACATCGAGGAGATCGCAGCCCTGGAAGGCATCGACCTGGTTTCCATCGGGCCGTCAGACCTGTCTCAGGCGCTGGGCGTTACCGATCCGAAGGACCCCAAGCTAATGGCCAAGGTCACGGAGATGGCCAATCAGGTGAAGGCCATTGGTAAGGCCAAGCTTCAGTTCCCGATGAACCACAACTCATGCCCTCTGACGCCAACGCAGCTGGTTGAGCTAGGCGTTGGCTACACCCACGTTGGCCCGCCTCCTCCCGGCATCCTGCTTCGCCACATGAGTGAGAGCCTCAAAAAGATTCATGAGGAGCTTGGCCGGTAGCAGGCCGGACTCGTTAAAGCGTTCTTTAACAGGCTATCCAAAAATCTTGGCGACGTCGTCTACACGCATGAACTCGACGTTGTCGAAGCCCTTGATGTACTCGATGAGCCGCTCCAACATGCGTATGCGTCCGGGGCGGCCTATGCAGTGGGGGTGCATGGTGAGCAGGAACGACCGGCCGTAATGGTGAGCGCCTTCAAACGCCGCTGACCAGACCTGATAGACCTGCTCTGGGCTAGCGGCTACGTTTCGCATTCCCAGCGCGGGCGAGTAGTTGAAGTAGGGAACGTCGTCCAACTCCCAGTGTACCGGGACCTCCACCATGTCCTTGCCGTCGGCGCCCACGATGTACGGTATGTCGTTCCCCATCATGCTGGAGTCGTACTTGAATCCACGCTCCGACAGCAGGGCCAACGAGTCTTCGCTTAGCTCCCAACTGGGCGAGCGGTATCCTGCCAGCTTTACGCCGGTAATGCCTTCCAGAATGGCAGAGCCTCTATCCAGAACGTCCGCCTCCTGTTGCTTGGTCAGTGTGGCCGGTGGCTCGTGCATGTAGCCGTGGTGCGCTACCTCGTGCCCTCGATCGTGGATGTCTTTCACAAGCTCGATGTGCGTTTCAGCAACGAATCCCGGTATGTAGAAGCTTCCCTTGATGTCGTGGGAGTCCAGCAGGTCAAGGATTCGAGAGGTCGCGACGGCGGGGCCATATTCGCGCATGGACATAAAACTGGGTAGGCTCGCGCTCTCGGGTTTCTGATTGATCGCGCCAGACACGCCATCAACATCAAAACTTAGCATCGCCACGCACTTAGTATCGCCGGGCCAGATTCCGCTCATAAAATTCTCCAATTCGTAGGTACCGGTTCCGTGTGGTACATATGTATCTATTAATCCGACGTATTGTCAATTATTCTGGTCGCAAAACAGTATAGTCTCTCAGTGAAATGGAAGGGTACGTCCGTGGCACGAGGAAAGATATTTTCATGGATAGGCGTCGCGTTAGTCATGCTAACGTTCGTCGGGCTTGTCGCCAGCGGAACGTATCTCTCAAATCTCATCAGGGATGGC
>CAUZQF010000262.1:0-3803 GCA_963581905.1 Dehalococcoidia bacterium | reverse complement strand
CTGAGGAAAATGCGCATCTTATAATGAACACGCTGCAAGAGGATGGTTTCATTAAGGACACCACGATGGTTATCGGGAGTGCAGACGGACCCGCTTAAGGGCCGACCGTTAGGCGAATAAGCGCCTGTTAGCTATTCGAAATAGCATGCACGAGTAATTCGATTACAGATTAGAGGTGGCGATTTGAGCCACCCCTGTTTGTTTTCTAAGCAGGCTCCAGGCGGGTACGTGGGTTCACAATACTCCTGGCGCTGGCCGCCTTTATAGACCTCTTCTTTTAATAGACGCCTTACATATTTTGAGGCGTCTTTTTGGTCGGTACCATGCGAAAGCTCTCTCTGCTAATATTGTCGCCGACGACGACTGCACATCGCACTAGAGGTACATGACAGATATGCCAGATTCACAGGAATTGAAATCACTTGCCATGGCGGCGATCGATGCCAAGTCCGCTGACCTCATCGGTATAGCGGAACACATCCTCAACAATCCTGAGCCAGGGTTTCGAGAGGAGAAGACCGCTCGGTTCGTGGAGAGTAAGTTCGAAGAGATGAAAATATCGTACCAAAGTGGTATAGCAATCACTGGAATCAAGGCAGTCCTTGATACAGGCAGGCCCGGACCTACAGTCGCCGTAATGGGTGAGCTTGATTCCCTCAAGGTGTTGGGACACCCCCACGCTGACCCGGAAACGTCCGCTGCGCACGCTTGTGGACACCACTGCCAGATCGCCATGATGCTGGGAACCGCCATCGGCCTCCAGGCCAGCGGTGTCATGGACCAGTTGTCGGGTCGCATTGTGTTGATCGCAGTACCTGCCGAAGAGTACATAGAGGTGGAGTACCGCGACGATCTTCGCCGGGCTGGCAAGATAGAGTTTCTCGGAGGCAAGCCTGAATTCATTAGGCTTGGCGCTCTGGACGACGTAGACATGGCGATGATGACCCACACCTCGGCCAATGCAAACGAAGGCAAGATCGCTTTTGGTGGCACAAACAACGGCATTGTGGCAAAGCGAATCCAGTTTTTGGGGAAGGCCTCTCACGCAGGAGGCGCTCCTCACGCCGGCGTAAATGCCCTCAATGCTGCCATGATCGCTCTATCAGGCATTCATGCTCAGCGGGAGACGTATCGAGACCAGGATACGGTGCGTATCCACCCGATCATTACTCAGGGCGGTGTTGCCGTAAGTTCTGTACCGGCAGACGTCCGCATGGAGACCTACGTCAGGGGCAAGTCTGTGGAGGCGTTCCTGGCTGCCAGCGTGAAGGTTGATCGTGCGCTAAGGGCAGGTGCTATGGCTGTGGGTGGAAGCGTCAACATAACCACGCTGCCTGGCTACCTTCCTATACATAGCGACGAGACCATGCTCGGGCTGTACGAACAGAATGCCGCCCAGCTGGTTGGGCAAGAGAATCTTGTCCGCCTGACTCATCGAACGGGCTCTACGGACATGGGTGACGTTTCCCAGATAATGCCTGTTATCCATCCTTATGTGGTTGCGGCAGAAGGCAACGGCCACGGCGATGACTACATCGTAACCAACTACGAGCTCGGCGTTATCACCGGCGCTAAGGGCATGGCCATGACTGTTATCGACCTGCTCTCGGATGATGCTAGGCTCGCAAACAAGGTCAAGGAAGAGTATGACGCGCCTATGACTAAAGATCAGTATTTATCACTCATGAGAAGCATGTTCCATGAAGGTTCCTACATAGAATAACTGAGGACGTAAATATGCCTACGATTCAAGACCTAAAAGCTATGGCTCAGGCTGCCATCGATGATCGAGCCGACTGGCTTCTCGAAATATCAAAAACGGTTCTGGCTAATCCGGAGCCGGGTTTTCACGAGTACAAGACTGCCAGCTACGTGGGCAGCAAACTGGACGAACTGGGTATAGCTCACCAGGATGGCATCGCTTTGACCGGCATCAAAGGCTACTTGCGTGGTGGTCAGCCTGGCCCAACCGTAGCTGTAATTGGCGAGCTGGACTCGCTCCGAGTTCTTGGGCATCCTCATGCCGACGCGGAGACCGGCGCGGCTCATGCATGTGGCCATCACTGCCAGATCGGCATGATGCTGGGCGTCGCCGTAGGCCTAATGGCAGCAGGTGTCCAGGAAGAGTTGGCGGGTAGTGTGGCCCTCATGGCCCTGCCAGCAGAGGAGTTCATCGACGTCGGATTCCGATACGGTCTACACAAGGAAGGCAAGCTGGGATTCATGTCCGGCAAGCAGGAGTTCATTCGGTTGGGTATATTTGACGACGTAGACATGGCTATGATGGTGCATACTTCTTCTTCAGCCGAGGACGGCAAGTTTGCTCTAGGCGGCACCAGCAATGGACATGTGACCAAATTGGTGAACTTCATAGGTACGGCGGCCCACGCGGGAGCCTCACCGCATATGGGTGTGAACGCTCTTCAGGCGGCGACAGTAGCCCTGAACGCCCTCAACACGCAGCGCGAGACACTGCAAAACGAGAATATCGTTCGCATGCACGGCATAATGACGCATGGTGGTGTGGCGGTGAATTCGGTTCCGGCGGATGTGCGTTACGAGGGGCGTGTCCGCGGACGCACTTCAGAAGCCATTGCCGACGGCAGTATGAAAATGGACCGTTGTATGCGTGCGGGTGCGCTGATTATGGGCGGCAAGGTTAGCATTGTGACGTTGCCTGGATACATGCCAATGATTAACAACCCGACTATGACGGGCATCTTCCGGGAGAATGCCGAGCAGCTCGTTCCTGCCAACGAGATCATTACGCATCCCGACGACCTGAACCGCGGTGGTTCTACTGATATGGGCGACCTTAGCCAGATCATCCCGGTTATTCATCCATATACAGGTGCGGCAGTAGGGGCAGGTCACAGCACCGACTATATTGTTGAAGACTATGTGCAAGCGGTAATCAACCCGGCCAAAGCCATGGCAATGGCAGTGATCGACCTGCTGGCCGGAGGCTCTGCCAAAGCCATGGAAGTCCTTGACGGCTATAGTCCTGTGATGACTAAAGACCAGTACGTGAACTTTCAGAATTCGCGTCTTGTTGAGGAACTTTACGACGGTGAGAAGTAGGGAGGGCGATTAAGCCGAATGTTGCGAGGCCTCTATCTATGCTTTACGACGTTTGGATTTACTGGTCTTCAATATTTCCACAGATACTGCTGCAGGCTTTCTTTTCTTTACTGATGCGCCCAGTACGAAAGAGTTGCCATGGCCTATTTCGCCGCTAGCATATGCGATTTGCGCGTCACGGTACGAAGCTCGGTTAGAGTTGACAATGACTTTCTTAGTGTGGCTTTCGCCAGTTATCTGAAGTCCTAACAAGGTCTGTTTTTCACCATTTTCCTTGATGCAGTAGATCCCTTCTCCGAACTTTATGGTTACTAGGATCGGAATTGACTGATTTTGAAGTGCTTTCTTCTCGACAACGGCGTGGAGCCTGTCGTGGAAGCTCTGTTTGTTCAAATATTCGTTTTTGATTTCCTCAAGCGTCCCCCAGACAAGACCGTTTTTTTTATAAACCATATGTTGGGGTCCCGCTTCGAATTGGTCACCTGACAGGATCTGCACATGGAAGACAAACGTTCCAACAGGGAACGTTGACTCCTCCTGGATTGAAGAAAGTGCGCGCAATAGCTTTGACCAATCCTCCTCCCGTGAATCTTGCAAGCTAAGCGTTTCAATGTGATTCCGTGCAGCCTTCCTTTTAGCATTTCGGACGAATCGACTCCTAGAAACCATTACAACCTTGGAAGCATCAAGAGCTTGATACTTACCAATTACCTCTTCGACTC
>CAUZQF010000261.1:0-3809 GCA_963581905.1 Dehalococcoidia bacterium | reverse complement strand
AGGAGGCATGGACACGCTTAATGCCGGGCCACATATGGCGACTGTCGGCCTGAGCAACGGGTTTCCTGCCCATCCCTTGATGCCGGACTCAGGGTCGAACACACCAGAGCCGCTGGTGACCTCGCTACCGGTCCCGGCCGTGGTAGGGATAGCGATTATGTGCGCGCCGCGGCGTTCGATCTTACGCGCTGGAGACCAGTCGCTGCCGATTCTCAGCTGCTGGTATTCTGTAAGCTTGCCTTCGTTTCCCAGCAGGAGCGATACGGACTTGGTACTGTCGATGGCGCTGCCGCCGCCCAGAGCCACCAGCAGATCGCAGTTATGACTCAGAAATGTCTCTACGGCGCTTTCGACTGCAGCCAGCGTAGGTTCGGTGGCGACCTGAGAAAACACCTCCACCCTCAGACCCGCTTCGTGCAGCGATTCTTCGGCCTTTCTGGTCAACCCCAGCTCGTACACTATTGGGTCGGTGATAATCAGCGGAGCTTCACTCCCGAGCCCCTTGGCTATCTCTCCAACCTTGTTTACGCTGTCTACGCCAAAGGAAAGTTGTGATGGCGCCATGTTTACGCTGCCTACGCCAAAGGAAAGTTGTGATGGCGCCATGAAATCGATTTGATCTGACCAGTTCATCTTTTGACCTCCTGTGATCAGACTCGGTGGCCAACCTTGTCCACCAGGTAATCGCCACCCAGGTATCGCTTCCACCCACCAGCCAAGTTGCCAGGACAGAGCTTCGTGTGTCTCGTACCTGGTTATGCACTCCGAGACATTTTCTCCAACTACCTGGATGTCTTCCGGTCTCAGGTCCTGGAGCTGGCTCAAGTACCACAAATAGCCGATCGTTCGCCAATCGAGGCCCACCAGCTGTGCACCTATCAGGTCAACGGCGAGAGATTGGGTGCCTGCAAGCGCGACTCCTGAAGACACAGGGGTGCCGTTAACGGGTCCGCTTTCCCCAAACCCACGACGCTATCCACCACCGCTAGGTCGGGCGAAAGCGTTTGATTGGACCGGGCAATGGAGAGGTTAAGGGACGGAGGCTCGTGTGAAAAGGTGCCGGGCTCAGGCTCGAAGCGTGAGCTACTGTGCCTATCTTCGTTGCGTATGGAACCAATCGCGATGTTCTTTATAGACATCGTAGCGATCACCTCGTTATGGGTCTTCATGCGGCCAACGGAGACGAAGTAGGAGTCAAATAGAGTCTTGGACAGCCGAATATTCGCCGGCTTCAGATCACCATCGAGAGCCTCAAACAGCACTGAATCATCCTGGTTAAGGTCCAATAATTCCACGTCGTAGTCCTCTCTGAGAGAGAAGTAGCCGTACCGCTCGAATCCGCCCATGGTATCGCCGTTCAAGGCTGTGCCTTCGCCTATAGTGAACTTGTGAATTCCCTTTTCTTGCAGTCAGCCCATAGTAGCCCGCACAGCTCCCACCGGCGTGGCACAAAGCTCAACTGATGGTGAGACCATGTTGGACTTTATAAGGACCGGTCGGTCATCCGGCAAATGGACATCGTCGCTGATGAGGTCCAACGCTTTCTTTACCGTATCGTAACTCTCGTCGCCCCGGCAAGGTCTACTCTAACCATTGGGTGAGTTGGACGGTAAGGTTGTCGGCGTTACTGGAGCAGGACAGCTACGCAGTCTGGGAAGGAGGGCACTTCATTCGATTTCACCAGGGTGACTAATACACCATTTCCCCTCTCAAGAAAGCCTGCGTTCGGACGTCTTCAGGGTGATTGAACAACTTGACAGATGTGCCGACCTCTATCACTTCGCCATCAAGCACAAGCATCATTTGGTCGGCCAGTCGCTCCGCCTGAAAGAGGTTTTGTGTTACTAAAACAACCGTGGATCCCAAGTCTCGGACTGCGCCTTTAATCAAGTTCTCGACAAGGCCCACGCTGGCCGGATCTAGGTTAGCGGTCGGTTCATCTAAAAGCAGGACGTCCGGTTTGAAGGCAAGGGCGCGTGCAAAGGCCACTCGTTGGGCTTCACCTCCAGACAAGGTAGAGGCGTTTGCCTTCGCAAGATGGGCGAGTCCGACAGCCTCCAGCACTTCTTCCACGCGTCTCTGAAAATCCCGCTCCCCTCTGACTTGCAGTCCGTAGGCTACGTTCTTCTCTACCGAGCCATGGAATAACGCAGGGGTCTGAAGGACAAGGGTGACACGCCTGCGAATCGATATGGGCAGGTCCGAGCCGTTAGAGTAGTGATGGCCATCAATGGAAATGGATCCAGTTGTTGGCGGCTCCAGGAATCCCAGCATTTTCAGCAGGGTGCTTTTGCCCGCCCCGTTGGGTCCGGTGATCACCGTTATTGAGCTCCGATGGATTTCGAGATTCTTGACGCTGCAAACCTGGCGTTCGTCGTATTTCTTGGTTATATCCTGCAAGTGGTACAAAAATTGGATCATCGCCCTTCGATCCCTCCGCCTTGCAGGAAGATCCAAAAAAGGCTAGTTAGAAATGTAATGCTAATCAGGATCAACCCCATTGCAATGGCCTGGTCGAAAAGTCCCATGCGTGTGAATTGCACTGTGGCGGTTGTGAGGACTTGCGTAGAGCCCTTTAGATTGCCACCTACTATCATGACGGCGCCTACCTCGGAGATTATCCTGCCGAATCCAGCGAGCACTGCGACGAGAATTCCTACCCGGGCCTCCTGCAATACCACCTTAACGATCTGAAAATTGGTTGCACCTAGGCTGCGGGCCTGCCTTAGCAGATCGCGACTGACGGCCATAACGGCGACCATCGTGAAACTTGCAACAATAGGGGTGGCGATAATCACCTGTGCCAGGATCATGGCCTTTGGCGTGAAGATCCACCCGGTCCAGCCAAGCGGTCCGTTGCGTGATAGAAGAAGGAACACCAGAAGGCCGACCACAACGGGCGGGAATCCCATCCCTGTATACATCAACGCAATCGCCAGCCGCCTGGAGACGAAGCGCCGAAACGCCAACCATATTCCCAAGGGCATGCCAATTACGCAGCTAATTCCTATCGCGATGCCGGAAACAGCTAGTGACAGATATACGATGTGAAGGAGCGCTGAATCGAACGTGAATAATATTACGACGCCCTCATTGAGAAGCCCCGGCCATAATTCTGTCACAGTTTCCTTCCCAGACTGGTCCCACTGCAGTTCGGAATCAGGTCAATTGGCGTTTGGCTGGAACAGGGGCCGACTATATTGGGCAGTCCCGAACTCACCAATGCGTTCCTGCGTATCGTTACGCAATAGGTACTCAACTAATTTGGAACCCAGTTCAAAGTTTATGCTGGAATTCCGCTCCTGACTAACAGCGATAACCCCGTACTGATTGAAGAGAAGAGGGTCTCCCTCCACCATGATTCCAAGCTGTAGCCGCTCTTCATGAGCCAAGAAGGTACCGCGATCAACAAGCGTATACGCCTGCAGTTCATCCGCCACTGTCAAAGTCGCGCCCATGCCTTGTCCTGTCGACCGTAGCCATGTAGGACTGGGGTTGACGCCCGCTTCCACCCACAACTTGCGCTCCTTGGCGTGAGTACCAGACTCATCGCCCCGGGAGAGGAATACCGCCGAACTGTTCGGCAATTCACTGGCGAGCCGACGAAAGGCCTCCGTCGCACTCATCACATCGGCTATTCCGGCCGGGTCGCTAACGGGCCCTATGATAACAAAATCGTTGGACATGACATTGTGCCGGCTTTCGTTGAAGCCCTGCGCGATGAAACTCTCTTCCTTACTGGTGTCGTGAACGAGAAAGACATCAGCATCGCCATGCTCTGCAATGGCAAGTGCCTGCCCGGTGCCTAC
>CAUZQF010000260.1:0-3819 GCA_963581905.1 Dehalococcoidia bacterium | reverse complement strand
CCCAAGCCATATCTACTGTCACTCGTACGCCTCTTAGCCAGCCGACTTGCAGCAAGGGACGTGTGTGGGTTGTGGGCATGCGCCGCTCTGGAGGTGGCGATGTCGTAAGTCTGCTTCGTGAGCAGGGTTGTCTGCAGATTGAATCCATTTCGTTTGTAGGCGGTATCAGCCTAAACCTACTTGGTGCATCAGAAGGCGTGCTGTCTGGTGGAATCTTCCCGCGATGCGACGATTTGCGCCCGACCATTATTGGAACTGACGAAGATGACCTGCTAAATGGCACACCCGGTCCTGATGTTATTCATGGTCTCAGCGGAAATGACACTATCAACGGCCTAGGTGGCGACGATATCCTTCGCGGAGGTAAAGGCGTGGACAGCCTCAACGGCGGCGCATGAATTGACGATTGTCTTGATATAGCTGTGGAGGACATTATGGAAAGCTGTGAATAGTGATTTTCAGACTTGGTATATAGTGATGGGGAGTTCGATATTCCCCATCACTATATATTCTGGGAAACGGCATCTGACGAAGACTTCGCGCTAGATTAGCCTTTCGCGATCCAGTTGACGACCCGCTCGCCTATCATGACAACGGTGGCATGGGTTCCGCCAGACCTGGGAATGCGCGGCATGACCGAGGCGTCTGCGACCCATAGGCCCTGTACGCCTTTTACTTTGCAGAACTGGTCGACCACCGCCATAGGGTCCGAATCAGGTCCCATCTTGCAGGTGCCGGACACGTGCCTGGCTGTTCCTACCGTTTGGCGCAACCAGAGGTCCAATGCGTCATCACTGGCCAGAACCTCATCGGTTGGATTGATTCTGAAGTCGACCACATCCTTGTACGAATCAGACTCCAGGAGCGTGGACGCTAGCCTCACGGCCTCTCTGACCCGACGAATGTCGTCCGGGTGATGGAGGAAATCGTAGTTAAAATGAGGCTGCACGCTGGGGTCTGAGGAGGCTAATTTGACGTAGCCTGAGCCCTCGGGCAGACCGAGAGTGCATGATATTCGAGCCATCTGTTCAGGCGATACTCCGCCGCCCAGATAGGAGGTGCGTAGGCCGGGAACGCGCTCCTCTCTCTCATCAACGACCGTGGTAGTTCGTAGGACCATGTCGTTGCCCTCAGTGGCTCCCTGCGAAGAATGATGCAGGCTAAAGTGCACCGCATCGACATCTGCTGCAAGAGTCACGCCGTCCTTGACCTTGAAAGAAACCTGCGCGCTGAGGTGATTCCACAGGCTTTGCCCTACGCCGGGCACAGCAAGAACTACCGGTATACCGAACTCTTTTAGCTGGTCTTCCGGGCCAATGCCGGAGAGCATTAATAGCTGAGGTGACTTGACTGCGCCGGCGCTTAGGACGACACGATCTGCCTCGATAGTGAAGACCTCTCCGCCGCTCTCGACCTCAACGCCGACAGCTTTCAGGTCCTTCATTATGACCTTCCTGGCGAAAACGCTGCCTCTGACCGTCAGGTTGAGACGGTGACGGGCTGGATTCAGATGGGCAATCGCGGTGCTGATTCTCTTGCCGTCAATATTGTTAGAAGGGGAGACACCAAGGCCGGCAGGATTAGCGCCGTTCGTGTCCTCGGTGGTTCCGTAGCCTGCCTCAACGCACGCTGCATGGAATGCCTTCTGGATCTCGGGCCAATGGCCTTCTTGTCGTCGCCTAATGGGCATAGGTCCACCTGAGCCATGGAAGTCGTCGCGAATGTCCAGGTCATGTTCGGACTTCCTAAAGAAAGGCAACACTTTGTCGTAGGACCACTCGTCATTCCCCAGTGAAGACCAGAAATCGAAGTCCTCTGGGAAACCTCTTTGCATAGCCTGGCCGTTGATCGACGATCCGCCGCCGATTACTTTGCCCTGCGCCACGTGGATTTCGCCTTGCTCTTCAGTGATCGTTGCCCTGAGTGCCCAGTTGTGTTCCGAATCTTCGGCCTCTGCGAATCTGGTGTGGCCGAACTTTATTTCATCAGGTAAGTTGCCCGGATCAGGGTAATCTGTCCCCGCTTCCAGCAACAGGACGGAGGTGTCTGCATCTTCGGTCAATCTGCTTGCAAGTACAGAGCCTGCGGCGCCTCCTCCTACAATAATTACATCATATTTCATCGATTCTCCTTAAATTAAGCACTTCGTTTTTATATATTCAAATCCTTTTAAGTGAAGACCAAATGGCTGCGCAAAACGATCAAAACAGGCGTAGAGCAACTGCCGTTAGAGCCTTTCGAGAGTCGCAACTGTTTGGAGTGAACCGAACCGTGCGCGGCTACAGAGTATGTGGATAAGCCTTGGCCTCACCGCGGGCCACATTATACAGTCCTACTAAAATATGGGCAAAGACGATAGTCAAGAAGGCCTATAAACGCCGCCAGAGGGTAAATTTCGAGACCGCCATAGGCTGGAGATAGTCCTATTATGGCTGGAGAAAGAAGCCTGGCGTGGTTATGAAAGATCGCATAACTGCGGCGAAATATTGCATGTCACGCATTCACTGGTATGGCCTGTTCATGGACTAAGGCTTATGGCACATCCATATTCCTGAGCCGGTAGATCGTCAGCAGAAAGAAAGCAGCGGTCACGATGATGGCACCTACGATGGCTGCTGGAAACTCGATAGCCTGGTCTCCAAGGCCTTTCAAGCCGCTCTGGTCAAGGTTGTGCATTATGGTCACCGTGTAACCGCGAACGCTAAGGTATCTGACGCCGCCCAGGAACGAGCCTATGACGCCCTCCCATAGGAAAACGTAGAATAGGGCGAATCCCAACGCATGGGACGTCACGAGCCCAGCCCACGTGAAGACTGCTGAATAAGCCGTGACACCGACAAACAGGGCCACTCCCACGGCAATCGTTGCCTGGATATTACCGCCCAGTCCTATGAAAGTCGCAGCCATGCCACCAACAAGCAAGAACGGACCGCTAATGGTTATTACGCCGAGCATCTTCGGAAGGGCGATCTGCCACCTTGGAATTGGCTTCGTCGTGAGGAAATTTAGAGTCCGGTCTTCCATTTCGTTACCGAAAGCTGATGTGGCGAACGCTATCATCACTATGGGTAAAATTGCCGTGACTAACATGCCGCCCAACACGATTTCTGGGAATTCCGAATTGTCTTGGTCTCCCAGAACGGTAATCAGCGTGGTGATTAGCACGGGCAACGCCGCAAGCAGCAAGATAATGGTCAGTCTTCGGCGGCCAGCCAATTGTCGCAAGGATAAGAGGAATATCTGTTTCATTATGCCTCCACCAGGTAGTTGAAGACGCTCTCCAACGAGTCATCCAAAGGTTCGACCTTCAGAAGACGAACATTTTCCTGTTGGGCGAGCCTTGGTATGGATATCTGTAAGGAGGACACATTTCTGCTCAGGACGATCAGGGAGCCGTCCCCGTCCACTGACACAGAATCCACGTCTTCCATTTGAACAAGTGTTGCCGCCAACTTGCGTGGTTCTGAGCACAAGACTCTCACCGTGTAAGGGCGCTCGTCCAGCTTGGCGCGTATGGCACGAAAATCGCCTGCGGCGGCTAGCTTTCCGCTGACCATGAGTAGGATATTGTCTGCCAGAGTCTCGATCTCTTCGAGTATATGGGAGGAGATAAGCACCGTCTTGCCCTCTCGGGCGAACGAGTGCAGTAGGTCCTGGAACTCCAGGCGTTGGCGCGGGTCCGTTCCGTTCAGCGGTTCGTCTAGTAGCAATATTTCAGGGTCATGAACGAGGCTGGACGCCAATCGTATTCGCTGCCGCATGCCCCGTGAATACGTTCCGATCTTCCGATTCTGGGCATCAACCATGCCCACCGCTTCA